>CANQSD010000008.1 GCA_947626385.1 uncultured Oscillospiraceae bacterium
TATGACGGAGACGCCCGTTTTAGAGGCCAGGGACCTGTGCAGCAACGCGGGCATCAAGCCCTTCGACTTCTCCGTCCACAGGGGGGAGGTCAACGGCTTCACCGTCCTTCTGGGCTCCGGACGGAGCGAGTGCGTCCGGGCCATCTTCGGCGCGGACCGGGTCACCGGCGGCACCGTGAAGGTGGAAGGAAAGGACGTAAAGATCCGCAAGCCCCTGGACGCCATGAAGCGGGGCATCGGCTACCTGCCGGAGGACCGCAAGGGCGACGGCATCGTGGGGGACCTCTCCGTCCGGGAGAACATCATCCTGGCCCTCCAGGTGATGAAGGGCTTCTTCCGGCCCTTCTCCAGGGCCAAGGCGGAGGCCTTCGCCGACGAGTACATCAAGCTCCCGGAGATCAAGACCACCTCGTCGGACACCCCCATCAAGTCCCTGTCCGGCGGCAACCAGCAGAAGGTCATCCTGGCCCGGTGGCTGCTCACCGACCCGAAATATCTCATTCTGGACGAGCCCACGCGCGGCATCGACATCGGCACGAAGATCGAGATCCAAAAGCTGGTCCTCAAGCTGGCCGCCGAGGGCAAGAGCGTCACCTTCATCTCCTCGGAGATCGACGAGATGCTGCGCACCTGCTCACGGCTCATCGTCATGCGGGACCGGAGCTCACCGGAGAGGACCTGACCCAGGCGAAGATCATGGCGACTATCGCGGGAGGTGAAGCAAAATGAGTCCGTCTGTGAAGACCCCCGAGGCAAAAACAAAGAAGCCTGAGGACAGCTTTTTCAAGCGGCTTATCAGGCAGCAGCTCTTTATCCCCATCGCGGCGCTTTTGCTGCTGGTGGTGTTCAACCTGATCGCCGACCCGTCCTTCTTCACCATATCCCTGAAGGAGAACAGCCTCGGCAACCCGGTCTTCAGCGGCAACATCATCTCCGTGCTGGACAACGCCTCCGAGCTTGTGATCCTGACCATCGGCATGACGCTGGTGACCGCGTCCTCCGGCGGGCAGGACATCTCGGTAGGCGCCACCATGGCCATCGCCGGCAGCGTCATCCTCCGGATGGTCTGCGGCGGCCAGATCACGTCGGACACCATGCAGATGAACCTCTTTTTGGCTGTCCTCATCGGCGCTGTGGTGACCATGCTCTTCGGCGCGTTCAACGGCGCCCTGGTGGCCTACTTCAAGATCCAGCCCATGGTGGCGACGCTCATCATGTTCACCACCGGGCGGAGCATCGCCGCGTGGATTAACAGCAACCAGCTTCCCATCATCAATGACATTGCTTTCAAATACGCCGGGACATTCCTGCCCGGTATCCCCGTCCCCACGCCCATCTTTATCACGATCCTTGTGATCTTCATCTTCTGGCTGGCGATGAAGCGCACCAATTTGGGCCTCTACACCCAGTCGGTGGGCATCAACGCCAATTCCTCCCGCTTAAACGGCCTGGACCCGAAGCTCATCAAGCTGATGACCTATGTGATCCTGGGGGCGTGCGTGGCCGTCGCCGGCTTTATCCGCGTCAGCCGCAGCGGCTCCATCAACTACTCCCGCATCGCGGAGAACATCGAGATGGACGCCATATTGGCGGTGGCGCTGGGCGGCAACGCCCTCTCCGGCGGAAAATTCAACATCTACGGCTCCATCCTGGGCGCCTACGTCATCCAGTTCCTCACCACCACCCTCTATAAGTACAACGTGCCCTCCACGGCCCTGCCCGCCTACAAGGCGGTGGTGGTCATAGCGCTGGTGGTGCTCAGCTCCCCGGTGGTGCGTGAGAAGATGTCCGGCTTGAAGAAGAGGCCCGCCAAAGCCGCGAAGGAGGTGTCCTGATATGCCCAGTGGGATCGAGGTAGACAAGAAGAACCGGCTCAAAAACCGGGCCGCCATGAGCGACACCAATCTCCTCTTACTGATCACCGTTGTGGTCTTTTTCCTCCTGTACCTGTCCGCTGTTCTGTTCCTGGGCGGCGGCTGCACGAAACCCCAGAGCTTCCTCAACATCCTCAACAACAACGCCTCCCTTATCGTCCTGGCCTGCGGCATGAGCATCGTGATGATCACCGGCGGCATCGATATCAGTGTGGGCGGCGTGACCTGCCTTGTGTGCATGAGCTGCGCGGTGAACCTGGAAAACCAGGGCGGAAACATTTTCACGGCCATCCTCATCGGCCTCGGTATCGGCCTTGTCCAGGGCTTCCTCGTGGCGTATCTTGGCATCCAGTCCTTCATCGTCTCCCTGGCGGGTATGTTCTTCGCCAAGGGCATGACCACCATCATCAGCAAGGAACCCGTCCGGGTGACCAACGAGGGCTTCCTGGCGGTGAAGGAGACGCGCATCACCGTGCCGGGCCTGGGCTCCTCCAATAAATTGGGTGAATACATCCCGGCCTACGTGGAGGTGGGCGTGGTCGTCGCCCTGCTTGTCGTGCTGGCACTCTTTTTCGTCCTGCGCTGGACAAAGCTTGGCCGCGCCTTCTACGCGGTGGGCGGCAACAACCAGAGCGCCAATATGCTGGGCATCAACGTGCGCCGCACCAAGTTCCTGGCCCATGTGCTGTGCTCGCTCCTGGCGGGGCTGGGCGGTATCCTCTACTTCCTCCACGTGGGCAGCGGCCACGTGGCCAACGGCGCGGGGGACGAGATGAACGCCATCGCCTCCTCCATCATCGGCGGCACCCTGCTCACCGGCGGGGTGGGCAACGTGCTCGGCAGCTTCTTCGGCGTGCTGAGCCTGAACACCATCAAGACTGGGCTTCGACGAGGCCTGGTGGTCCAACATCACCGTGGCCGCCATGCTGTGCCTGTTTCTGATCATTCAGAGCGTGGTCCTGCTGCGCAAGAATAAGAAGTAAAAGCGCTTCTCACCGATCCTATCCCCCAGGCGTCTGACGCACTCAGACGCCCGGTTTTTTGTTGCATAAATACACCAACAAAAAATGCCGGATTTCATCAAAATCCGGCACTTTCATGGTTGCGGGGGAAGGACTTGAACCTACGACCTCCGGGTTATGAGGCAGGGGAGAGGCGTTTTTCCAGCACATTCCCGTCTCACAAGTTGCAGTATTCTCACTTTGCGGAGACTTCGGATAACTTACGAGACAAATTTCTCACAAGTATCAGGGGGTTTGCATCAGATAAGCATCAGGTGCTTGAAAAATTTCTGAGATTTTCTTCGGGTTTTTGAAATAGTATCTTTCTATTATTTATTTATTTGTCAACTCGCTTGCCGAATCGTCAAGTGTTTCAACGCTGATTCGTCGAGAACACTTGATGAAAAAGAGCTGGAATTAACCTCACCGGAACCCCAGAATAACCTTATTTAAGGAACAAAGCACAGAAACAAACGGCAAGAACGCACGCGTGTGTTTCTTGCAACGCGCGCGTGCGTTTCTTTGTTATTTTGCTTTGTGATACTTGGCTCCTGCTCCTTTCCCTTCCAGCGACAGACGTCCAGCGCCTTTTAGCTTTTGTAGAATCCGATATGCTTGGGGAGGTGTCACATGCAGAAGCTCCACCACATCTGAGCGTGTAACTTCACCTTTAGCTTGTACCAACTGCATCACCAATTCTTGATGCCGGAGCACATCTATATCTCGATCCCGCACATATCCAACACTGCTATGGTTTTCTTTGGAATATTTGGAGCTCATGATATAATAGCGTCCACGACCATTGCCTAATCTCTCTACTAATCCGGATTCCACAAGGGTTTCAAGAACAACACGCACCCGGCTCTCATCTGTGTGGATCCTTTCGGCAACATCCTGTACAGAGGCGCGATGCAATTGCTTTACCGCATCCAGCGCAAGTAATAGATGGATCGGCAAAGACCGTCCAAGGCGCTGCTGTTCTTCAGAAACCATGCGAATGAATGCTTTATCGGTCGGCCCTTTTGGAATAAAAAGTCTCACGCCGGATGGTGTGGAGCTTGAATAGTCCGGAAGCAATCGACCATACAGCAATGAACCTTCAAAAATGCGGTCAATTCCTCTCCCGGTACGTTCAGCTAACCCAATGCGCTTCATAGCGTCAGCCAATACCGGGTTCCTGCCATGGGGCTCTGCGTCCAGCAGGTTGTCGACTCGAATGCCTTCGATAAATCCTCCGGGATTACTAATGGTCATTCCCTCGTCGTTGATTTGAACCAAGACGCGTCCAAGAACGGAATAGTCCCTGTGGCAAAATGCGTTGACCAAGGCTTCACGGAATGCTCTGATGTCATAGTCGGGGATCGTAACGCGGAACATTCCCAAACTCATTTCCTCGCTGTGATTCCATGCCGAGAAAGCATCCGATATCTTTTCAAACGCCGCAAGAATAGGTAAGAAGAAGGATTCGTTCACCTTGATATCTGTACCCATAAGGACCTGTATGGATGCTTCTGCCGTTGGCATATGGCGTTTCAGCGCTTCTTTTTTGCCAATCAGCAGCATACCGCAAAATGTGGGAACTATAGCCCCATCCTGAATTGTTACCAACTGCAAGGCCTTGTCCAGCTCCTCGTCATTCAGTTCCAGCAGTGCCGTCTCTCCGCGGTAGGAACGAATGACGTTCCGTAACCGTTCCCGTTCCACGGGGTCAAGATCCTGATAGACGGCATCCGGAACAGGCTGTGCTGAATAATCGAGCAAACTTAACGATGAAAGCCGAGCGGTTATTTCATACGGATACATAGGCACATTTTCAGGTTCGCCATTTGGCTTGAGCCGGCGCCGCTGGATCTTGCCATCAGAAGAAGCCACCACGCTGGTGCGCTTGGGAACGGAGATCCTCAGCACCGGGAGGTCCAATCCCAAAATTTCTGTACGAACAGGAACCGGAGGAACGGTCTTGTTGGCTATAAACGCCGCAAGCTGTGTAATGTCCTTGTGCTTATCGTGAAGTCCGGTAATTTCGCCATTATTTTCAACACCCAGATATAAGTCGCCGCCATCTGTATTGGCAAAGGCAACAACAGCGTCAATGATGTCTCCGTCCGATAAGCAATATTTATCACTTTTGAACTCATTCACCAAGTCCTCTTTGAAGCCGATATTGGGCACAACATCACCTCCAATATATTGATTATAACGCACGCGTGTGTTTAATGCAACAGAAAACGCACGAATTATGTATAATGATTATAGTACAGAACGCCAGTAAAAACAAGGCTGAATCTGCGACCCACTTTGAGACGCGGTAAAACAGTACGGCAGATGAATAATCCGCGGGTAGATTCGTCGCGGCAAAACCCATACACCGGGGCATTTCAGCCTCGGTCATTTTATTATCAGGAGGTATTTCTATGAACAACAAAAACCACTATGTTAATTCAGTGAGTCACACCCGTCAAGGGAATGAGCGTCCCCAAATCACTGGCTTAAAAATGCTGGTCAAACAGCGAGAAGAGGTGTGAAATGAAAATCACCATTGCAAAAATTGCGGGGGAAAATGTAAATCTCCCCATCGAGGTCCTCGTCCAGGCTGGTCTCGCTTGGGCGGGCGAGTTGGAGGCTCATGTCTCTGAGAGCGCGATCACCGTCACAAAAAAGCGGATGTCCGCCAACGACCTGCGGGAAGCTATGAGCAGTCTCACTGCTCTTGCCGCTGAGTTCAAAGAGAGGGCCGATGAAATATGTGCCGGTTGTGACGGCGAGGACTGTCCGTACCTGGAGGACGAGTCGGACGAGGGGGAGGAGGACGGAGAATGAACGTGATGAGTCGAGGGCACCATAATGGCCTCACGAAAACTGTGTGGAGATAGTGCGCGGATGACGCAGTAACGAGGGAACGCTGCGCTCACCATCTGCATCCCTCGATGCCGAGGTCACCAACGTCAGCGCACTCCTTCCACCGCAATGGGGGGCGAGGATGCGTTGCAGTGACGCTCATCTGGGCTCACCCTCTGCGCCTGCACTGACCGCCAGTCGAGTGACAGCGGCCGCGTATGGATTCGGTGCTGAGCGCGTGACCCGCTGTCGCGGCGCTGGTCGCCGCGTGTGACGCTTTCCCTCTCCTTGTGGGGCGGACGCACCACTCAAAATGGGAGCGGCGTGTGAGCCGCTGTCGGGGCGAGGTCAGGAGGGCGCTTTCCGGCTTTTGGCCCCGTTCGATTATCGAACAAGATAAAGGGAGGTGGTCGCAAGCGACCCCTCCCGGCCACAAAGCCCCGCAGTGCGGGGCTTTGTTAAGCTTCGCCGGGGTGGTCAGCAAAAACGGCTGTCCCGGTTTCAGGTACACCTTGAAGCCCAAAGCGCCGGTGCCGCAGGGCTTTTTGGTGAGTCATACATCAGAAGGAGGACTACATTGGAAAACACTGAAAACAACAAAGTGAGGACCGCGGTGTGGCTGCGGCCTACCGCCATCGAGGACATCGACCACTGGATGAAACGGGACAACTGCAAAACGCGCAGCGAGTTCATCGACAACGCCCTCGCGTTCTACGTGGGCTACCTGGAATCCAACGACGCCTCCAACTTCTTGGGCCCGGTGTTGTCGTCCATGATCCGTGGGATACTGGAGAACAACAATAACCGCCTCCGCTCGCTCATCTTCAAGTGGGCGGTGGAGCTGAACATGGCCTGCCACACCATCGCCGCACACTTCCGGGTGGACGATATTGACCGTAAAGCTCTGCGGGCGTTCGCAATAGACGAGGTGAAGAAGACCTGTGGTCAGGTCAGCTTCGACCATGCGCTGGATGTGCAGAGACGCATACCCGTAAAGGATGATGCCAAGTGGCCCGGATAATTTTTATCTCGCCCTACCTCAAGGGAGGACAGGACAAGGCCAGGCTTGCGCACCGCACCAAGTACATCGCCACTCGTGACGGAGTGGACCTGCTCAGGTCGGAGAGAGGCTCGGAGGCCGCCACAGAGAAACAGCGCGAGTATATCCTGCGGCTCGTCAAGTCCCTCCCGCAATCCAAGGAGCTGGCGGAGTACGAGGATTACCTCTCCATGCACGCCAAGGACGCCGCGTCGGATTTCATCGACCAGGTGTGGGAACAGTTTATCGACTCCATGGATGAGCGTGAGAATTTCCTGGACTACATCTCTCACCGTCCCGGTGTCCGCAGCGACGGCGACCACGGGCTGTGGGATGAGGACGGGAAGGTACTGAATCTCAGCAGGGCCGTGAAGGAGGTGGCAAATCACCCCGGCATCGTCTGGACTCCGGTGGTGTCGCTGCGCCGTGAGGACGCGAAGCGTCTGGGCTACACAGACGTGGACAACTGGCGGACGCTGGTCAATTCCTGCGCCGCCGAGATCGCGAAGGGGTACAGAATCCCAATGGAGCATCTGCGCTGGTACGCCGCACTGCACGAAAAGGAGAAGCACGTCCACATCCACATGGTGGTGTTCTCCTCCGATCCAAAGGAGGGCTACCTCACAAAAGAGGGAATCCGGGACATCAAGTCCGCCTTCGCCACGCGCGTATTTGAGCAGGATCTCTTGCAGACCTACGAGCGCAAGACCACCAAGGGCAAGAAGGTCTACGGCTACCTCCCGCCGAGGGTCAGGATCGTCGTCGATGAGATCGTGGACGAGCTGGCGAAGGACGAGAGGGTCGCGGCGGCGTACTCGCTCTGGCAGGATATGCAGGACGAGGTGGTGCGCACCTACACCGACGACGTGCCGGAGCGCGTGCCGCTCTCTCAACAAAAGGAATTCAAGCCTGTGCGGAACATGGTGATCCGTGAGACGTTGAGGCTGGCCGAGCGGAGGGCCACGTTCGAGGACGAGGACATGGACGATGAGCCGGGGGAGGTGGAGACAGTCCCGCCTCCAATCTCCGGCATCCACAAAATCTATGAGCAGGCCGAGCGATACCGCAAAGCGAAGAAAGCTCTCTACGACGAGGACACCGACATGGACGAAAAGCAGTCCGCCATTGAGTCTCTGGAAAAGCTGTGGGAGGAGGGGTATGTAATTGCCGCCCACCAGCTGGGTAAGGCATACCGCGACGGACTGGGTGTCGCCGCCGATTGGGTAAAGGCCGAGGGATGGTTCAGAAAGTCTGCGGAACGCGGTGCCGTCTGCTCGGCCTACGCTCTCGGAAAGCTCCTGTTGCCTGTCGGCCTGTCCACCGAGGCCATCTGCTGGCTCAAGTACGCCGCCGATAGCGGCAACCAGTATGCGAGGTACACCTTGGGCAAGGTCTATCTCACTGGGGAAAACGCGGAGAAGGACGTGGACACAGCCGTTGATTACCTAAAAGCATCTGCCGAGCAAGGCAACCAGTACGCGCAGTATGCCCTCGGCAAGCTCTACCTGCTGGGCCAAGACGTGCCGCCCGACAGGGACGTAGCGGTGTACTATCTCACCCTCTCGGCGGAGCAGGGAAACCGTTATGCGCAATTCTTCCTGGACCGCCTGACCGACATCCACTCCCCCTCCGTAGGCTTGGCGGCCCTTCGGATGTTCCACCATATGGCGAATATCTTCCGCGACAGCACCGCCCAAGACTCCACCCATATGGGCCTCCGCATCGACTGCAAGCGGCGGCGCGAGCTTCAGGAAAAGCGCATTGCCATGGGGCACAAGCCGGACGACCACGAGGATGAAAAGATGAGTCAGACGATGAGTTGACAAAGAAAATGGCGGGGAATTTCCCCGCCGATATGGTGGACCAGGGCCTTTCGGCCAGCCCGGACTGTTCAGGCGATGGGCCTGAACTCAATATTCACCCGCATTCCCATCCCGGCGGCCAGCCGCTGGAGGGTCCTGACGGACGGGTTGCCGTCGCCGTTTTCATACCTGCTGATGTCCGACTGCGCGATGCCGGTGCGCTCAGAGAGCTCCTTTTGGGTAAGGCCGGCATTTTTCCGCGCGTCGATGAGCGCCTGCACCAGCGCAAACTCCGGCTCTAGCGCGTCGTACTCCCGCTGAAACTCCGGGTCCCGGAGCTGTTCGGCGAGGAAAGCTTTAAAGTCACTCATGGCTGTGCTCCTTTCTGCTCAAATACTCGTCCCTGTATTTCCTGGCAAGGTCGATCTCGGCCCTCGGCGTCCTGTCTGTCTTCTTCACAAAGCCGTTGGTGAGGATGATCTTTCGCCCAACGACAAAGAAATATAAAACGCGGGTGATGTCTGTCCCCACCTTGGTGCGAAGCTCAAATAACCCGTCGCCCAGTGATTTGGAATACGGCTCCCTGAGCTCAGGCCCGTTGACGGACAGCAGCTCGATCTCTCTGACCACCTTGGCAAGCATCTTCCTGTCAAGGGAGAGAAGAAACTCCCGCACCGGCTCTGTCCCGTCCGGCCGGTCATAAAAAAGTACGGTGAAGCTCTCCATAGGTTCTCCTGAATTATCTGTTTTATCCTATGCACAGTATATCGGGTTTATCCCATATTGTCAAGGCGTTTTTTGAAAAGCAAGGCCACCGTGACGGGGAAAAACGTACACCCTCCCGCCAAGGGGCGACTGTGCGCTTTTGCTGAACCGGGGATGGGTTCACTGTGCCCCCCTGAAGGACCCAGTATAACAGAGAACTTAAAACAGAGGAAAGAATTATTCGCTTTTTACAAATCGTTTACAGTTTTTCACGCGTTATAACTTGAAAATAATCATATTATCCAATATAATGTAATTTATTGAAATGTTTCGTAAGGAGGCGCGGCGGTGAACATCAACAACCTGAACTTCACCTCCTTCATCCACACGGCGGAGGCGGGGAGCTTCAATAAGGCGGCGGAGGAGCTGTTTATTACATCGGCGGCGCTCATCAAGCAGATAAACCAGCTGGAGAACGACATCGGGGTGCGGCTCTTTGACAGGACCCACCGGGAGCTGACGCTGACGAAGGCGGGGGTGTCGCTCTACAAGGACGCCAAGTATATCACCGGCTTTTGCGAGGAGGCGGTCCTGCGGGCCCGGAACGCCATGCTGGAGGCGGACAAGGTGGTGCGCATCGGCACCTCGCCCATGATGCCCGCCCAGATGCTCATGGACCTGTGGCCACGCATCCACGAGTACTGCGCCGACGTGAGCTTCAAGCTGGTGCCCTTTGAGAACACCCAGGACAACGCGGTGGAGATTTTGAAAAACCTGGGACAGAACATCGACGTGGTGACCGGCTTCCCGGACGAGCTTCTCATGAAAAACCGCAACTGTCAGGGGCTTGTGATCACATGGGAGCCCATCTGTTGCGCCGTGTCCATCTATGACCCCTTGGCATCAAAGGACAGCCTTGCGGTGGAGGATCTCTACGGGCGGAGCCTCCTGATGGCAAAGCGCGGTTGGTGCAGGAACATGGACGAGCTGCGCCGGGACCTTCGGGAGAACCACCCGCAAATTGAGATTGAGGATTTCGACTATTACAGCGTGGACATCTTCAACCAGTGCGAACAGCGCCGGGATATTTTGACAGTCATCAAGAGCTGGAACGTGGTCCACCCGCTCCTGAAGGTGATTCCCGTCCAATGGGAGCACAAGATGCCCGTGGGCATCCTCTACTCCCCGGAGCCCTCCGAGACCGTGGCCCGGTTCATGGAGGCGCTGGGAAAGGTGCTGGCGGAGACCCCCCAGTTATAACCGCAGGTAAGAAGTGGATAACCAATCGAGACTTCTCAGGAGGTCTCGATTTTTTTATACTATTGGCATAAGAAGTAAAAGGAGGACAGCTCCATGAGGAAAACAGTCGCGCTGTTGCTCACCCTTGTTCTCGCCCTCTCCCTGGCCGCCTGTGGAGGGGCCGGGGAAACAGAAAACAACGATACGGTCCCCGGACCGCAGGAGGATACGGAGCCACCCCAAGATGACGGACCGGCCCAAAGCGATGGGCCGTCAGGCGAGGCCACGGAACCTGTGACCCCTGAAACCCTTGTCGAGGCACCCGGCAGCGGCCCCGCGGACGCCTCCCACATCACGTCCGTGGAGGGCGTTCCTCTCATTACCCTCAACAACGGCGTGCAGATGCCCCAGTTTGGGCTTGGTACACAGATCCAGAGCCTGGAGAACGGCGACCTGGGCGTGCTCAACGAGACCTCCCGGGAGGCTGTGGCGGCGGCGCTGAGGTCCGGCTACCGCCACCTGGACGATGCCCACGGGTATCTTCAGGAGCGCGGCGTGGGTCAGGGCATCCGGGACAGCGGCGTGCCCAGGGAGGAGATCTGGATCACGGACAAGCTGTGGCCCAGCGAGTACGGCGACGCCTATAACGCCATCAATGGGATGCTGGAGCAGCTGGGCGTTGAATACCTGGACCTGGTCTATCTCCACCACCCAGCGGGGGACATCGACACCATCGTGGCGGCATGGAAGGACATGGAGCGGGCCTATCGGGAGGGCAAGATACGCGCCCTGGGCATCAGCAACTTCGACAACCGCATGGATGCCTTCAACGCCATCATGGAGCAGGAGATCAAGCCCCAGATCATGCAAATCGAGTGTCACCCCTTTGCCCAGCGGCGGGAGACGCGGGAGCTTGCGGAACAGTACAACATCCAGGTGGAGTGCTGGTATCCCCTGGGCCACGGGGACCAGCGGCTTCTGAACGCGCAGACGCTGGAGTCCATCGCGGCCGCCCATAACAAGAGCGTGGTGCAGATCATCGTCCGCTGGCATATCCAGGAGGGCTTTTCTGTGATCCCCGGCTCCACAAATCCGGACCACATTCAGGAGAACATCGAGATTTTCGACTTTGAGCTGACGGACGAGGAAATGGAGCTCATTCGCGCCATGGACCAGGGCGAGTCGGGACGGTATTTCAACATCAATTACGACTTCATGGGCGGAATGTTCAACGGCGCTCCCAGAGAGTGGGAGGGCGACTTTGCGTAAGGAGGAAGTTATGGACAGACCGAGAGTGATTTGTCATATGCTGATGTCCGTAGATGGGAAGATCGACGGGCGGTACTTCTCCATTCCGGAGACGCGGTCGGGGCTTGCGAAGTATGGGGAGTTGCGGGAATTTTACGGTTGCCCCGCCACCATCTACGGAACCACCACGGCGGCGGAGGGGTACGCGGACGGATATGTTTTCGTCTCTGACCTGCCGGAAAGGAGCGCGGAGCCGATAAGTCACGTCTACGTGAGCGATAGCGGGGCGGAAAATTATATTATCGTTATGGACCCGGAGGGGACGCTTAAATGGAGCGGCCCCACAGTTGAGAAAAAGGGCCGACCGAGGGCCCACGTCATCGAGGCGCTGACAGAGCGGGCGTCCGCAAGCTACATCGCCTACCTCCAAAGCCTTGGCATCTCTTACATCATCGCCGGGGAGAAGCAGATCGACTGCGAGCTCCTGCTCAGGAGGCTCAAGGAGCATTTTGGAATTGAGAGCGTCCTTCTGGCGGGCGGCGGCATCACCAACTGGTCCTTTGTCTCCCGTGGCCTGGTGGACGAGCTCAGCGTCGTCCTGGTCCCGGCGGCGGACGGCGACATCGCCGCGGCGTCCCTTTTCGAGGCGAGAAAGCTGGCCCCGTCGATCCCCAAGGCGTTCACCCTGAAGGCGGTGGAGGTCATCGAAAACGACACCCTGTGGCTTCGGTATCTTTTGAAAAAGTGAGGAGGAACACACGATGGAATACACGATACTCAATAACGGCGTGAAGATGCCCATGGAGGGCTTCGGGGTCTTTCAGGTGCGGGACACGGCGGTTTGTCAGCAGGCGGTCCGGGACGCCATCGACGTGGGATACCGGCTCATCGACACGGCGGCGTCCTATGGGAATGAAGATGCGGTAGGCGCGGCCATACGGGACTGCGGCGTTGCGAGAGAGGATTTGTTTATCACCACCAAGCTGTGGGTGGCGGATTCGAGCTACGAGGGGGCCAAGCGGGCCTTTGAGGACTCCTGCCGGAAGCTGGGGCTGGAGTATCTGGATCTCTACCTTCTGCACCAGCCCATGGGCGACTACTACGGCGCGTGGAAAGCCTTAGAGGAGCTTTACAAGGAGGGGCGCATCCGGGCCATCGGCGTTTGCAACTTCTATCCCCACGTTCTGGCGGACTTCTGCGAGACGGTGGAGATCGTCCCGGCGGTAAATCAGGTGGAGCTCCACCCCTTCTTCCAACAGCCGAAGGCGCTGGAGCTTATGAAGGAATACGAGGTTCAGCCGGAGGCCTGGGGTCCCTTCGCCGAGGGGAAGCACGGGATCTTCTCCCACCCGGTACTGACGGAGATCGGCGCCAAGTACGGCAAATCCGCCGCCCAGGTGGCCCTGCGATGGAACGTCCAGCGGGGCGTTGCAGTGATCCCCAAATCCACCCACCGGGCCCGGATGGAGCAGAACCTGGACATCTGGGACTTCCGGCTCACGGACGAGGACATGGCGGCCATCGCACCGTTGGACATCGGGCACAGTGAGATAGTTGACCATTTTGATCCGAACTTTGTCCGGGCGCTGCATGGGCGTTTTGCCAAATGAGCATTTAAGGGAGGGTGGCACATGATCCTCTATTTTTCATCCACCGGCAACTGCAAGTACGCGGCGGAGCAGATCGCGGCCAAGACGGGCGACCGGGTCATGTCCCTGACGGATGCCTGGCAAAGCGGAGATTTCAGCATCCGGCCCGACGAGGGAGAATCCCTGGGCTTTGTCCTGCCCACCTATTTCGGCGTTCTGCCGTCTGTTGTGGCGGATTTTCTGGAAAAGGCGGAGCTGCGTCTCACTGAGGGCAGCTACGTCTACACCGTGGACACCTACGGCTTCCATTACGGCAACGTGGCGGCGGAGCTGGCGAAGATCCTGCACCGCAAAACCGGCCGGGAGCAGGACGCGGACTTCCTTCTGCAATCCGTGGACAACTGGGTGCCGAACTTTGATCTCACGGATCAGGCTTATGTACAGTCGGCGTTGGACAAGGCGGACGAGCTGCTTGACGGCATCATCGAGGATATTGTTCAAAAGAAGCGGGTCCGGGTCAAGGGCGAGTGGCCGGCACCCATGCTCCTAATGATGAAAAAGGCATATAAATCGGCGAGCCGGACGAAGAATTTCACTGTAAATGACAGTTGCGTGGGGTGCGGCCAGTGCGCGGCCCAATGTCCCACGAGGGCCATCACCATGACGGAGGGGCGGCCTGTTTGGAGCAAAGTAAACTGTACGCTGTGCCTGGGCTGTCTGCACGTCTGCCCCAAAAACGCCATCGCCTACACAAAGGCCACCGTGGGCCACGGACAGTACTATAATCCGAAAACCACCAGATAAGGAGGAAAAAGTTATGAACACATTCACATACCGCTATCCCGTCACCGTCTATTTCGGGGAAAGGGCAGCGGAAAAGAACCTGCCGGCGGAGCTTGCCAGGGTAGGTCAGAACGTAATGCTGGCATACGGCGGCGGGTCCATCAAGCGAAACGGCATTTACGATGAGCTGATGGGCCTTCTCAAGGCCGCCGGGAAGACGGTCACGGAGTTTTCCGGCATCATGTCCAACCCCACCTACGCCAAGGTCCAGGAGGGGGCGCGGCTGGCGAGGGAGAACGACGTTGACTTTATTCTGGCCGTGGGCGGCGGAAGCGTCATCGACTGCTGCAAGGTGGTGTCCGCTCAAGCAAAGACCGACGAGGACCTTTGGGAGCTTGAGACGGTCCTGCGCGGGTCGCCCACCGGCTTTATTCCCATGGGCGCTGTGGTGACGGCCTTCGGCACCGGCGCGGAGATGAACAACGGCGCGGTGATCACAAATGAGACGAAGAAGGTCAAGGGCCCGCTGTGGGGCGCCTTTTACGACTTCGCCATTCTGGACCCGGCGTACACCATGACCATGCCCATGAGCCAGGTCATCTCCGGCTCCTTTGACGCCCTCTCCCACTGCATGGAGACGTATATGGGGTCGCCGATGGAAACTAATCTCTCCGACGAGATCAACGAGGCCTGCCAGCGCAGCATCATCCGCAACCTCCGGGTGACGCTGAGCGACCCGCAGAATTTGATTGCCCGGAGCGAGCTTGTGTGGGCGGCGGCCATGGGGGAGAACGGGATGCTGAAGATCGGCAAGGTCACGGACTTCCAGGCCCACATGCTGGAGCACCAGCTTGGCGCGTACACCGACTGCAACCACGGCCAGGGGCTGGCGGTGATCCACCCCGTCCTCTACCGCCATATGCTCCCGGAGGCCGCGCCCCAGTTTGCGCGCCTCGCCGTGAACGTCTGGGGCGTGGACCCCGGCGGCAGGACGGAGCTTGAATTGGCCAACGCCTTCATCGACGCGTTGTCGTCCTTCATCCGCGAAGCGGGCCTGCCCACCACCTTCACCGAGATGGGCATCCCGGCGGACACGGACTACAAGGCCATCGCGGACACCACCGTCCTCACGGGCGGTTGTTGCAGGAAATTTACAAGAGACGAGCTGCTGGCGGTTCTCTTGGAGTGCAGATAAGGAGGAGGAAAGAATATGGCAAAGAAACAAACGGCGGGGCGGGACGCGCTGGGCGGTCTGGCCCCCAAATTCGCGGAACTGAATGACGATGTGCTGTTCGGTGAGGTGTGGTCCAGGGAGGACAAGCTCTCCCTCAGGGACAGGAGCATGGTCACCATTGCGGCGCTGTTCTCCGCGGGGCTGTACCCGCAGCTCAAGAGCCACCTTGTTCTGGGCAAGGAACACGGCGTGACAAAGTCGGAGGCGGTGGAAATCGTCACCCAACTGGCCTTCTACTGCGGCTGGCCCAAGGCATGGAGTACGTTTCCCATGATCGCGGAGGTCTACGGCGAGGAGGAGGGCGCTCCGGCCAAGGACCTGTCCGTTTTCCCCGTGGGCAATAAAAATGACGCCTTTGCCCAGTATTTCATCGGGCAGAGCTACTTGGCCCCCATTTCCGTCTCCCAGGTGCCGGTGTTCAACGTGACCTTTGAGCCGGGGTGCCGCAATAACTGGCACATCCACCACGCCAAGACCGGCGGTGGGCAGATGCTCATCTGTGTGGCCGGCCGGGGCTGGTACCAGGAGGAGGGGAAAGAACCTCAGGAGCTCCACCCCGGAGACGTGGTGAACATCCCGGCAAACGTCAAGCACTGGCACGGCGCGGCCAGGGCCTGTTGGTTCCAGCACCTTGCCATCGAGGTCCCCGGTGAGGAGACAGGGACCGAGTGGCGCGAGGCCGTGACGGACAAGGAATACGATCTGCTCCCCTGACACTGCTTACCGTAGGTTATAACTCATAAACCAATCGGGACTTCTCTTGAGGTCCCGATTGGTTTATCATGGGAACTATAAGGGGGTGGGGCAAATGAAAAACATTCTGTCGATACTGATGGTGCTCATTCTTCTGCTTGCAAGCTGCGGTCAGGCGGCGGAGCCCGGCAGCGGTACGGACCTGTCCCCGGAGAGCGATGTCACTACGCCTTCCTCGGACAGCACCGCCACAGCGGACAACTTTGTCACCGTGCCGGAGGCCATTCAGGAGATCCCCGACGGGTATTTTGAATCCGCTCAGGAGCAGGGGACGCTGGAGGACCTGTATTACGACACCTGGGAGTCCTTCTCCTACGAGGAGAAGACCCAGCCTCTCCAAAAGCACGCGGTGGTCTATCTGCCCTATGGGTATGATGAAAACGAAGAATATGACGTCTTCTACCTGATGCACGGCGGCTGGGGCAACGAGAACCAAACATTGGGCACGCCGGAAAATCCCTCCATCTTCAAGAACGTGATCGACAACGCCATTGAGAACGGGGACTTTGAGCCCATTATCATCGTCTGCCCCACCTACAACAACACATCTCCTGAGGACAGCGCCAGCTTCTCCCTGGCTCTGCGGCTCAATCAGAACCTCCACAACGAGCTCACAAACGACCTTCTCCCGGCGGTGGAGGGCAAGTACAGCACCTACGCGGAGGGCACGTCGGCCGACCAGCTTATGGCCTCCCGCGACCACCGGGGCTTCGGCGGCTTCTCCATGGGGAGCGTTGCCACCTGGCGGACCTTTGAAAACTGCATGGACTACTTCCACTACTACCTCCCCATGAGCTGCGGGACATCCCTGGACGACGAAAACATCTTCGCCGCTGCCAAGGGTCGGGGGCCGGAGGACTTCTTTGTTTTCATTATGACCGGCACCGATGATTTTGCCTATTCCTATGTGGAGGACCGAGTGGAGAAAATGCGCCGCTCCGATTTGTTTACCGAAAACGTCAACTTCGCCTACCGGGTGAAGGAGGGCTACACCCACGGGGGGCTTTCGTCTATGGAATACACCTACAACGGCCTCAAGGCGTTTTTCGGAGGGAAAAAGCCCTCGTCTCCCGTTACATCCGCCGCGTACACCGTGGACACGCCCATCGGGGACGTGATCTCGGACCCGGTGTTCGGCGATTACGGGCGGCTCATCTTCCCCGTGGATGAGGGGTACTGGAGCGGGGACACATTGGGCCAGCTGCGCCTCACCTGGTACAACTACATTGACCCCGACAAGACAGTGGAGATATGCAACTACATGAGGGACCACGCCGCCGCGGGGGACGTGATCTTCTACGACATCTACACGGAGGACGAGAAGGCCGCCGACCCTGCCAAGCGCGACACGGGCCTTTTCTTCTTCAAGGGCGAACCGGGGGCCAGATTTGCCGTATGCAACGCCGGAGGGGGCTTCGCCTATGTGGGGGCCATGCACGACAGCTTCCCCCACGCGTTGGAGCTGTCCAAGATGGGCTACAACGCCTTCGCCCTCATCTACCGCCCCGGCTGGGACACGGCGGTGGAGGATTTGGCCCGGGCCGTCAGCTTCATCTTCGACCATGCCGATGAGCTGGAGGTGGACACCTCCTGCTACTCCGTCTGGGGCGGCAGCGCCGGGGCGAGGATGGCCGCGGATCTGGGCACCTACGGACCGGGGTATTTCGGCGGCGATAATCTTCCCAGGCCCGGAGCCGTCATCATGCAGTACACCGGACACACGGATTACTCCGAAAACGACCCGCCCACCTACGTCTGCGTCGGCACCTCGGACGGCATCGCAAGCTGGCAGACCATGCAGGCGCGTTTAAATGCCATGTCCGCTCTCGGCATCCCCACGGAGTTCCACGCCTACGAGGGCCTGCCCCACGGCTTCGGCCTCGGCACCGGCACCGTGGCGGAGGGGTGGATCCGCGACGCGGTTGCGTTTTGGGAGAATCAGATGTAAGATAGAGCCAAACGGACAGAAAGCGAGGCCGCAGTTATGTTTTTTGTATTAATGATCGCCGTGATACTTTTGGCGCTTGTGGGGCTTGTGTATCTGCTGACGAGGTTTCGGAAATTTGCCTTAATCCAGCGCCTGACCGAGAAAAGACCGTGGCTGCGGTGGGGCGTCCCCCTGGCGGCGCTGGCGGTCATTGTCGCCTTCGGGTGGCTGGACCTGCTCGATACGGCCATCGCGGTCCTGCACCTGACGCTTTTCTGGGCGCTTGCGGAGCTTTTGGGGCTGATCCTCCGAAAGCTCACCGGCAAACAGCCCCGGTTTTACTGGCAGGGGGCCCTGGCGCTCCTTGTGACGGCGGCGTATCTGGGCACGGGGGCCTTTCTCAACTACCACGTCTTCGAGACGCGCTACGAGATGACGACGACAAAAGCGCTCGGCACGGACAGGCTGCGTGTGGCGCAGATCTCCGACTCCCACATCGGCACCACCTTTGACGGGGAGGGCTTCGCGCGGCATTTGGAGCGCGTCCAGGCCGCTGACCCCGACCTTGTGGTCATCACCGGGGACTATGTGGACGACGACACCACCCGCGCCGATATGGTCACCGCCTGCGCCGCGTTGGGGAGGCTCAAAACGACCTACGGCGTCTACTTCGTCTTCGGGAACCACGACAGGGGCTATTTCGGGACCCGGGATTTCACCGGGGAGGACCTGATCGCGGAGCTTGAGCGCAACGGGGTCCATGTTCTGGAGGACGAGACGGCCGAAATCGGAGAGAACATTCTTCTCGTCGGCCGAAGGGACCGGCAGGACATGGGCCGTATGGAGGCCGCGAAGCTCACCGAGGGTACGGACACTTCCAAATACATCATCATGCTGGACCATGAGCCCAACGACTTTGACGCGGAGGCGGAGGCGGGCGCGGACCTTGTGCTCTGCGGCCACACCCACGGCGGGCAGATGTTCCCTCTGGCCCCCATCGGGGTGGCCATCGGGGCCAACGACCTGGCCTACGGGCTGGAGACGCGGGACGGCACGACCTTCATCGTCAGCTCCGGCATCTCCTGCTGGGCGGTGAAGTTCAAAACCGGGACAACTTCGGAATTTGTGATCGTTGACATTTTGGAGAGAGGAGCGTCCTCATGAAAAAGACTTTATTGACCGTTCTTTTGCTCGCCCTGGTCCTGACTCTCGCCTCCTGCGGCGGGGCGCAGGGGGACACGGAGCCGTTTATGGACGGGAGCGAGAAGGTGCTGGTGGTGTGGTTTTCCGCCTCCGGCAACACGGACGCGGTGGCCGGGACCATCGCGGAGACCTTGGAGGCCGACACCTTTGAAATTACTCCGGCGGAGCCCTACACCAGCGCGGACCTCAACTGGCGTGACCGCCAGAGCCGGGTGAGCCGGGAGCACAATGACGAAGCCTTACGGGATGTGGAGCTGGAGACCGTCACGCCGGAGGGCTGGGAGGACTACGACACCGTCTTCCTGGGCTACCCAATATGGTGGGGGATCGCCGCCTGGCCCGTCAGCTCCTTTGTGGCGGCCAACGATTTTGAGGGCAAGACGGTGGTGCCCTTCTGCACCTCCACAAGCTCCGGCATCGGCGAGAGCGGGGAGCTTCTGGCGGACATCGCCGGAGCGGGCGACTGGCTCCCCGGCACCCGGTTCCGGGAACACCCCTCCGCCAGCACGGTCCGGGAGTGGGTCCGGGGGCTGAGGCTGGAGGGGGAGACGGAGAGCTCCCAGAGTGCCTCCGCCCTTGCCGCCGTTTCCGAGGGCGGACTTGTCCGTGAGCAGGTCCTGGAGGGAGCCGAGGGGCCCATCCATTTTAGCTACATTCTCCCTGAAAACTACGACCCCTCGCAAAAATACCCCCTAATGATGACCATGCCGGGGTACGGGCAGATGTGGTTCGGGGAGGACTCCTCCGGGAGCAACATAAGCTGGAACGGGTTCCAGAACTGGGCCGATTTGGACGAGCCCATGATCGTGGTGTCCGCACAGCTCACGGACTGGAACGACAAGTCCGCCCGGCAGGCCAACGAGCTGGCGGAATACTTCATCAAGAATTTCCCCGTGGACCGGGGCCGCGTCTACGCCGCCGGGTACTCGGCGGGGGGCGAGACCATGTCCCGTGCCGTCTCCATGCGGCCGGACCTCTACGCCACCTATCTCCACGTTGCCTCCCAGTGGGACGGGACCTACGCGCCGCTGGCGGAACACCGGGTGGCGGTGTACATCTTCATGGGAGAGAGTGACGAATATTACGGCTCCCAGAAGGCCCGTGACGCCTACGCGGGCCTCACGGACGCCTACCGCGCGGCGGGGCTGACGGATGATGAGATCAATCAGCTCATTATCCTCAACATCCCGGATGCCGCCTGGTTCCGGGAAAAGGGCGTCACCAACCAGCACGGCGGCGGGAGCCTGATTTTTGAGGACAGGGACGTTTTAAATTGGATCGTCAGCTTCGAAAAATAAAGATGCTATATCACAAGGAGGAACATCACATGAAAAAAGCACTTTCGATCATCCTCACTCTCTGCCTCGTCCTGGCCCTGGCGGCCTGCGGCGGGACGGGGGACAGCGAGGGCGGGACCCCCTCCGGCGGGAGTAGTACGCCCTCCGGCAGCGCCCCGTCCACCGGGGCCGGCGGCACCCCCACGGCGGGCGGGGCCACGCTGGACGTGCCCGCCGTGCCCGGTTCCTCCCTCAGTGGGGGCGGGAAGGCCCTGGTGGTGTGGTACTCCGCCACAGACCACACCGAGCGCGTGGCGCAGATCATAGCGAACACTCTGGGAGCGGACACCTTTGAGCTGGAGCCGGTGGAACCGTACACCTCTGACGACCTCGACTGGACTGACCGGGACAGCCGGGTATCCAAGGAGCACGAGGATGAGGCGGCCCAGAACAGCGTGGCGCTCACAAACGCCGTCCCGGACAATTGGGACAGCTACGACACCGTCTTCGTGGGCTACCCCATCTGGTGGGGGATCGCGGCGTGGCCGGTCAACGAGTTTGTCACAACCAACGACTTCACCGGCAAGACGGTGATTCCCTTCTGCACCTCCTCCAGCTCCGGGCTCGGCCAGAGCGGTGAGCTCTTGGCTCAAATGGCCGGGGAGGGGGACTGGCAGGAGGGCCGGCGCTTCTCCTCCAATGTCTCCGAGGACGATGTTACCGAGTGGGTCAACTCCCTGGACCTGCCCACCGGCGGGGAGATCACCGGCAGCGCGGTCTATTTCACCACGGACATAACCTCCGACGGTATGTTGGCGGTCTATGAGGCCCTGGGCTGGACGCCCACGGGGAGCGTGGCCGTGAAGCTCTCCACCGGCGAGCCCCCCGCCAGCAACTATCTGCGCCCTGAACTCATTGAGGGTGTGGTCCGCGCCGTGAACGGCACCATCGTGGAGTGCAACACCGCCTACGGCGGCTCCCGCACGGAGACCGCTATGCACATGCAGGTGGCGGAGGACCACGGATTTACGGCTATCGCCAACGTGGACATTCTGGACGCGGACGGGAGTATGGAGCTGCCCGTAGACGGCGAGGGTGCGGATACTGTCCTTGCCTCCAACCTTGTGGGTTCCCACTTTGCCAACTACGATTCCTACGTTGTCCTCTCCCACTTCAAAGGTCACGCTATGGCCGGGTTTGGCGGGGCAATCAAGAACATCTCCATCGGTCTTGGCTCCAAGGAGGGCAAGTGCCTCATCCACACCGGCGGAAAGTCCCACACCTCCCCTTGGGGTGGGGACCAGACGGCCTTCACCGAGTCCATGGCCGAGGCGGGCAAGTCCGTCTCCGATTACCTGGGCGAGGGCGAGCGGATCATCTACATCAGCGTCCTCAACAACATCTCCATCGACTGCGACTGTGACGGCAACCCGGCAAAGCCCGACATTCACGACATCGGCATCCTGGCCTCCACCGACCCCGTGGCTATCGACCAGGCGGCCTATGACCTCTGCAAGGCCGCTGACGGGAGTGAAAGCCTGATGCGCCGCATTGACCAGCAAAACGGCCTCCACACCTTAGAGCACGCGGAGGAGATCGGCCTTGGCAGCCGGACCTACACTCTGGTAAACATCGATGCGTGATGTCTTCGACGTCCTCCACCGGGAGTTTATCTACGTCTGGTACTACTTCACCGTCCAGCTCCGGCAGATCTTCTGGTACTGGGTGCTCGGCATGGTCATCGGGTCCCTGGTATCGGTCTTCGCCAAGGACGCCATCCACGGGGCCTTTGAGAAGATACGGGACAAGAAGTGGGGCCTCTGGGGGCTGATCCCGGCGTCTATTTTAGGCGTGGCATCGTCGCTGTGCATGTACGGCACCATCCCCATCGCCGCGTCGTTTTCAAAGCACGGAATGCGCCATGACTGGCTGGCGGCGTTCATGATGTCCAGCGTCCTCTTAAACCCCCAGCTCATCATGTACTCCACGGCCCTGGGCGCCACGGCGCTGACGATTCGCATCGTCTCCTGCACCGTCTGCGGCATCGTGGCGGGCTTGGTGGTCCACATCGTTTACAAGGACAAACCATTTTTCAACTTTGAGGGCTTCGAGCCGAGGGCCAGCCACGACACCCACCCCAATCTGTTCCTGCGGTTTATCTTCAATCTGGGCCGCAACCTGAAGGCCACGGGGCTTTACTTCCTCCTGGGCGTCCTGCTGTCGGCGCTCTTTCAGCGGTACGTCCCGGCGGACAAATTCGCGGAGCTTTTCGGCAAGACCAACGAGGGCTTCGGCGTCCTCATGGCGGCCACCATCGGCGTCCCGCTCTACGCCTGCGGCGGCGGGACCATCCCCCTCATCCGGGAGTGGCTGGCCATGGGCATGAGCATGGGAAGCGCCTCGGCCTTCATGATCACCGGACCCGCCACCAAGATCACAAACCTGGGCGCGCTGAAGATCGTCCTGGGCATAAAGCGATTCATCCTCTATATCGCCTTTGTCATGGCCTTCTCCCTGGTGACGGGGATGATCGTCAATCTGGTGGTGTAGTTACCAGAGGTTAAGACGCTATAACTTTTTGAGACTTCCAAAGCGCGAGAACCTGATATACAATAGGTGTATCATAAAAAACGGGAGGAAAACCGCTATGCGTAAAGATTTCGGCCCCAAGCCCTGGGTGTATCCACAGCCTGTGCTCATCATCGCCACCTACGACGAAAACGGCGTCCCTGACGCCATGAATGCCGCCTGGGGCGGACAGTACGGGGGCAACAAGATCATGATCTCCATAAGCTCCCACAAGACCACGGAGAACATCGAAAAGCGCGGAGCCTTCACCGTGAGCTTCGCCACCCGGGAGCAGACCGTCCCCGCGGACTACGTGGGCATCGTCTCCGCAAATAAGGAGCCACAAAAGCTCCAAAAGGCCGGTTGGCATACCACGAAAAGCGCCCATGTGGACGCGCCCCTCATCGACGAGCTGCCCATGGCGTTGGAGTGCAAATTCCTCAAGTACAACGAGGACGGCATTCTCATCGGCGAGATCGTCAACGCCAGCATCGACGAATCTGTTCTCGCGGACGGCAGGCTGGATCACCGCAAATTCGCTCCCATCATCTTCGACCCGGTGAACGCCGAATACTACGCCCTGGGGGACAAGGCCGGAAACGCCTTCTCCGATGGGGCAAAGCTGAAATAAGGAGGACGTAAAAATGAGCAATCAAGCCTGTGTGGGGCTCAATAACGGCATCTGTATGCCCATGGTGGGCATCGGCACCTTCATGCTCTCCCCGGACGAGGCGGAGGCGTCGGTCCTGTCCGCGCTGAAGGACGGCTACCGCCTCATCGACACCGCCAACGCCTATATGAACGAAAAGGCCGTGGGCCGGGCCATCAAGGCCTCCGGCATTCCCCGGAAGGAAGTTTTCCTTGAAACCAAGCTGTGGCCGGCCTTCTACGAGCAGCCCGACGCGGTGGGGAAGACGCTGGAGCGGCTGGACACCGATTATATCGACCTTCTCCTGATCCACCAGCCCGCCGGGAATTACATCGCCGGCTACCGGCTGATGGAGGCGGCGGTGAAGGCAGGCAAGGTCCGGGCCATCGGGCTTTCCAACTTCAGTGTGGAGCAGATCAAGGAGGTCCTCGCCATCTGTGAGGTCAAGCCCGCTATCCTCCAGACGGAGGTCCACCCCTACTCCCAGGAGAAGGAGCTGAAAGCCTTCCTGCAAAGCGAGGGCATTTTAATTCAGGCGTGGTATCCCTTAGGGCACGGGGACAAGGCGCTCATAGAGGAGGACGTCTTCACCGAGCTTGCGGCCAAGTACGGCAAGTCCAACGCCCAGGTGATCCTGCGCTGGCACACCCAGTCCGGCAACATCGTCATCCCCGGCTCCAAGAACCCCGCCCACATCCGGGCCAACTTCGACATCTTCGACTTCGCCCTGACAGCGGAGGAGATGGCCCGCATCAATTCCCTTGACCGTGAGCGCCGCTACTATCACTCCACCCCGGAGATGCTGAAGGCCTACGCCGAGATGGTCCCGCCGGTGGACACACAAAAGTAAGTGATGAATTTCTATTGAAATACTTATATTCGTGTGCTATCATGATTCTGCGGGCATTTCCCGTAATCTTATCAGGAGGATAAATGTTTGCGTAATATGATCAGTGGGAGCGTCCTTCGCGCGGCATAGGCTGGCGCGTGACGCGGCATAGCCTATGCTCTTTCAAATAAGACCGATTATTTGGAGGCGCGCTATGGGCTATAAAAATGCCGGTGTGCTGCTCCCGTCGGAGCTGTTGCGGCAGATCCAGGACTACGTGGACGGCGAAACGATCTATATTCCCCGTCTGGCCTCAAACCGAAAACATTGGGGAGAGGGGACAGGTTCACGGTTTCTGTCGGCGGAGAGAAATTCTAAAATATGCCGTGAGTACAAAAGCGGCATATCCGTGAGGCAGCTTTCTGAAAAATACTGCCTTTCCCCACAGGGAGTCTATAAGATCCTGTCAGCACACAAAAAACGGTAACCGGAGGGCGGACGCAAAAAAGCGTTCCGCCCTCTACTCTTCTTTTCACAACCGTGTTGTTTGTTGCGTGGACTTTCTCTATGTGCTACACTTCAATCAGATCCATTGAGGAGGTCAAAAAATGGAGAAAAATATCAAGATTTGCTCGGAAACATATAAGTTCGCCGCTTTGCAGTTGGTCGAAAAGGTTTTTTCCGATTGGGACAGCCCGGAAGAAGGCCGGCTTGTGCGCAGATTGGTGGAGGAGATCAGGTCGAAGAAATATTATGTCCCGGAGCTGGAACTGATTATGACGGATGAACAAGACCAAATCATCGGCTACGCCATGTTTTCACGTTTCCACATCGAAGGAAAATATGAGGACGAGCTTCTGCTGCTGTCGCCTGTCGCTGTCAGGGCCGATCTGCAACGGCGGCATATCTCAAAGGAACTGCTGGAATACGGATTTGAGCGGGCGAGAGAGCTTGGGTTCAAAGCGGTGCTTGTGGAGGGAAATCCCCAAAACTATACTTCACGTGGTTTTGAACCCAGCTATCGCTATGGGATCGTGGCCGGCCCTGCGATCCATCTGCCACACCCTGATTGCCTGATGGTGAAGGAGCTGGCACCAGGGGCCTTGGATAACATGAGGGGTATGGTGGATTATTCGTTTTATGAATCCCTTCACGAGGGATGAGGCCGATCAGTATACCGGAAAGTAATAACCATAAGTTAATACTGATAAACCAATCGGGACTTCTTGGGAGTCCCGATTAGTTTTATAATGGGGATAAAAGGAGGGTGAAACCCATGAAAAAGATAATTTTTTGTGTGCTTTTAGCTCTGGCTCTTTTCCTGTCTCTCGCCTCCTGCAACAAAAGCGGGGACGCGGTAAACTCCGGGGATGTGGACTTGGACACGGAGTGCAAGACCTTGGTGGTCTACTTCACCGCCGCGGAGAACAGCGGAGTGGATGCCGTGTCCTCGGCCAGCGTTGTCACCGTGGACGGGGAGGCCAAGGGCGTCTCTCAGGCCGTGGCGGAGATGACCGCCGGTGAGACCGGTGCGGATCTTTTCTCCATCCGCACAAGCACCGTCTACCCCGCGAACATGGGGGAGCTCATCGACTACGCCGATAAGGAGCAGGACGACGACGTAAGGCCGGAGCTCACGAGCAGTATTGACAATCTGGACGACTATGCCACGGTTTTCGTGGGCTTTCCCATCTGGTGGTACGATTTGCCACAGGTGATGTACAGCTTTTTTGACGAGTACGACTTCTCCGGGAAGACCATAATTCCCTTCACCGTCCACAACGGCAGCCGCCTCTCCGGTACACCGGCGAAGATCGCCGAGCTGGAGCCCGACGCCACGGTGATCGCCGACGGCTTCACCGTAAGTATGCAAAACGCCGCCAAAGCCGGTGAGGATGTGGCGGAGTGGCTTCACGGCCTTGGGTTTTGAGGCGCGCTATGTCGAAAAAAGCCGTTTTGAAGCTGGTCACGGACGCGCTGATGACAGTGGGGCTGCTGCTCCTCATGTCGTACAGCCTCTTAGGCGAGGCGGCCCATGAGTGGGTGGGGATAGCCATGTTCGCGCTCTTTGTCCTCCACCACGGGCTTAACCTCAAGTGGACAAAAAGCCTTGGCCGGGGGCGGTACACGCCCTTTCGGGTCCTCCAGACGGTCCTGGCCGCGCTGGTGCTTATCACTATGCTGGGCTCCATGGCCAGCGGCGTCGTTCTCTCCCGGTACGCCCTGAGGCTGGACATCCGGGGCCTGTCCGGCGAGGCCCGAACCGTCCATATGCTGTGCGCCTACTGGGGCTTTGCCCTCATGGGGGTGCATCTGGGGACCCACTGGAGCGCGATAATGGGGATGGTAAGGAAGCTCACAAAGAAAACGCCACCCTGCTGGCTTTTGCGGACCCTGGCGGGTGTCCTGGCCGCCTACGGCCTCTACGCCTTCTGGCGGCGGGACTTTGGAAATTATATGCTCCTGCGCTACCACTTCGTATTCTTCGATTGGGAGGAGGGGCTGTTGCCGTTCCTCCTGGATACCGTCGCTATTCTCGCTCTCTTTGTCATCATCGGCCACTACCTCTCCGTGGGGGCAAAGAGACTTGGCAGGAAAAATCCACGAAAGGAGCGGGAAACATGAGAGATACGATCTTGATTTTACTGACAGCCGCTCTTTTGCTGACGGTCCTGGTTGGCTGCTCAAGGCAGCCCACGCCGTCTGAGCCGGACATTGAGCCTGACAAGACAGGAGATGAAACCACCATGGCCCAGACCGGCTGGACCACCGCCGTGCCGAGCGCATATTTTGAGCCCTCCGACCACCCAGGGACCGTCTCACGCCTGGACTACGAGTCCGAGGACTACGTCCGGGACGGCGCGGCCGTCACCAAGACAGCCTACGTCTACACGCCTACGGGTACGACACAGAGGACACCGAGACCCGGTACAACATCCTCTACCTGATGCACGGCTGGGGAGGCCGGGCCGGGGAGTATTTCGACTACGGACAAAACCTCTTTGACAACCTTATCGAGCGCGGCGACATCCCGCCCCTCATCATCGTCTCGGCCACCTTCTATAACGAAAACAGCAGCCGGGATTTCGGAAGCAGCATCCAGGAATTCCGGGAGTTCCACCGGGACTTTGAGACGCACCTGATGCCCACTGTGGAGGGGCAGTACCACACCTACGCCGTCTCCACCTCGCCCGAGGACCTGGCCGCCTCCCGCGACCACCGGGCCTTCGGCGGCTTCTCCCTGGGTTCCGTCACCACCTGGCTCCAGTTCTGCTATGACTACGACTACATCCGCTGGTTCCTCCCCATGAGCGGCTCCTGCTGGTACTACGGCACCTACGGGGACTTCCGGTTTGAGGAGAACGTGGACTTTATCGAACAGCTCGTCAAGGACGAGGACCTCGCCGAGCGCGGCTATTTCATCTACCACGCCGTTGGCACCCAGGACGCCGTCAAGAGCCAGTCCGTCAACATGGCCGACGAAATGCTTCACCGCCCCGACACCTTCACCCCCGACCACTACGTCTTCTACCAAAAGGACGGCGGCTACCACGACTTCAACGCGGTCTTGGAATACCTCTACAACGCCCTGCCGTTGTTTTTCCGGGAAGATGTATAGTAAACCCCCGGAAGATCCGGCCACTCAACTGACAGAACCGCTCAAGCCTGCTTTCAACAGTCGTAAGACTAAGAAAGCAGGCTCTTTTTTATGCCCTTGAGTCTGGCCGGGAGCTTCTTTTTGGCAACCTCAAATCCAATCGGTGTTTCGAACTTGGCGTAAGCCAGCCTGTGGTATATAAGCACGTAAATCAGCTTCTCAAAAAAATTTTTTCAAACAGGGTTATAATTTTCAAAAAAATTCGGCAATAGGGGAGTGTGAGGGTAATTGACAAGCCTGGACGGGGTCAGTGGCGGGCGCGCCACGCCTCCATCCGCTTTAAGCGGGACGTGCGCCCATATCTTTCTTTTTCATAAATTTTCTCAGAGAGGGGTTAACTTTGGCGTTCCGGTTGTCCGTTGTAAAGTGAAAGGGAGTGATGGCCCTTATGCTGCTCCATACCGGAGAGATGTTTTGGGGGGTATACAAGCCTTCGCTCGCCGCCCCGTATCTTTTTTCCAAAAAATTTTTTAGAGAGGGGGTTGTGATTTGCGAAAAATTTGTCCGTTGTAAAGTGAGAGGTAGTGATGGTCATTATGCCGTCAATTTTGCCGCCGCGCCAATAGGCTCATCAAATTATTTTAATTTTTTTGAAAAATAAGTTCGGTTTTTGCCCTTCCGAGTTGTGGTAATAGAAGTAGAGGGACAATATCCCTCTGGTGTTCTTTGACAATTTCATATCCGGCAACTGGATAACTTTAGCGGACGGTCCCTTGACGGGGACAGCGGCGGGCGGATGCGCCGGGACCTTCCTGTGCAGATTTCTGCATCAAAAGACGGCCTTTAAGGAAGCGAGCGTGTAACCATCCGAACCGCAACGGCTTTGGCAAGCCGCGCGCAGACAGCGTCCGCCTACAATGATACCCCTGCCCAGCCACAGACAAGCCTGGGGGCAGCTCGGAGAGGATTTGTTTTTTTGGTCGGGGTGAGATTCCCGATGCGTGTCGCCAGACGCAGTCCAGTTGTACGCCCTTGGCCTCGGGAAGTAGTGTCAAATAGGGGTCTTCATTTTGAGATTACAAACATTCTATATTTTAGGAGTGATAATGAATATTATGAAAAAACACATTTACCATAGTATCGACGACCTCCCGGACTTCTGCACAGTGACAGATTTCTCCGGGCTGTTTGGCGTCTCACGCGCCACGGCGTACCGCATGGCGGCCCAAGGCAACATCCCCTGTATCCACATCGGTAGGCGCGTGGTGATGTCCAGAGAGCATATCCGGCGCTGGGCGGATCAGGCGGCGGGAATGGGGGCGTGATGATGTCGAGAAACGAAAAGGGTAGCGGGAGTCTCTATCAGGCCAAGGACAAGACATGGGTCTATCAATACAACGAGGACGGCAAACGCCGGGCCAGGCGCTTCAAGAAGAAAGCTGAGGCCCGCCTGTTCATCGAATCCCTCAACAAAGCCAATGCCATTCTGATTTCACGAGCCGACAGCGGTCCGTCTCCCACAAAGACAGCCGGCGTCATTACCGTCGGCGACTGGTTCGACCGCTGGCTTGAGACATACGCCAAGCCATCGGTGAAGCTCTCCACCTACTGCAGCTACGAGCTTTACATCCGCGCACACATCAAGCCCATGATCGGTGAGAAGTACATGAACACCATCACCGCCGACGAGTTGCAGGAGTTCTTCAACGACCGAGGCGCCAACGGAAATCTCCAGCGGGAGGGCGGCCTGTCTCCAAAGACGCTGACCAACATCCGCAACATGATGCACATCGCCTTCGACCAGGCGCTGAAGAACGGCATGATCACCGTCAACTTCGTCGAGAGCGTCCGTCTCCCCAAGGCGGAGAAGAAAGAGATGCGCGTCCTGAACCGGGAGGAACAGTCCCGCCTCATCGCCGCCGCGCGTCTCGCCCCGGAGCCCGCCGCCTTCGGTATTATCTTCGACCTGTTCACGGGGCTTCGCATCGGCGAGCTGTGCGGCCTTCGATGGAAGAACGTCAACATGGACGACCACTCAATAAGGGTCTGCGAGACGAGGAACAGGCTCCCGAACTTCGATGACTCCATCGAAACAGCCACCAGCGTCAAAACAGTTGAGAGTACCAAAACCGCCAGCTCCCGCCGGACAGTCTACATGACCGACAGCCTCTATAAAGACTTCCAGCAGTACATGAACATCCAACTCTCCCTCAAAAAGCAGTACCCGTCCTACAACCCGGACGGGTACGTTTTCTGTCAGGAGAACGGCGACCCCTATGAGCCGCGGACCTACGAGGATCTGTTCAAGCGGTGCGTGAGACAGGCGGGTATCCGTGACGCAAACTTCCACGCCCTCCGCCATACCTTTGCCACAAGAAGTCTGGAGCAGGGGATGGACGTGGTCACCCTCTCCAAGCTCCTTGGTCACGCCAACCCCTCCGTCACCATGGACAAGTACGGCCACGCCATCGACGCCCACAAGCGCCAAAGCGTCCAGCGCCTCGACGACCTCTACGCCGCCCCGCCCCAGCCGTCGAGCTCCCAACCAGCCCAGAAGGACTCATGGATGACCATGGAGTGGTGAGGCAACAGCATCACGGTTCAAAACAAAAATCCGAAAAACTGCATCAGATAAGCATCAAAGGCCGATTTGGAACATCATGTAAATTAAATCGCTCCAAAAAGTTATAAAAAACACCGGATTTCTTACGAAATCCGTGTTTCATGGTTGCGGAGGAAGGACTTGAACCTACGACCTCCGGGTTATGAGCACATGCCAATAACCGGGAAACGCCGAGACAAGGCATGGCGTTTGGGGCATGACTGCCGAACCACGCCGACCAGACGGCGACGGGGACGTGCAGAAGTGGTGTCGCAAGGTTTGACGGATTCAGGTGCTGTCGGAGCCGGAGAAAAACATATCATCCAGTTTGGCCGCGGCCTCCTGGTCCATGTGCGCGGTAAGATGGGTGTATGTGTTCAGGGTGATACTCACATCGGCGTGGCCCAACCTCTGTTGTACCACCTTGGGGCTGACCCTGGCTTGGATGAGGGCCGTGGCGTTGCTGTGTCTGAGTCCGTGAAATTTGATATGGGGCAAACCGTTTTGCGCCTCAAAGCGACGCCATTTTTGAGTTATGGAGTCAGGCTTGAACTGCTCGCCGTTTTTCTGACGTATCACATACCCGTCATCGTGAAACCCTTTGCCCAGCGCCTTACAGTCAGCGTCATACTCCTCCCTTGCCTCCCGGAGAGCCCTGATGACCTCAGCGCCAATGGTGATATTGCGATTGCCCGCCTTGCTTTTGGGCCCCTTTGTAATCGTACCGCCATTGGCTCTGACGGTGTTCTCACAGATATGTATGACGCCAGCGTCCAGGTCCACATTGGGCCACCTCAATGCTATCAGCTCGCCACGGCGCAGACCGAC
>CANQSD010000009.1 GCA_947626385.1 uncultured Oscillospiraceae bacterium
GCGCATCAGGTCGTAAAGCTGAAGCCCGTACCGACCGTACCACTCCACGGCCTCGCAGTCGCGGTAGTCCGGGTGCAAAACCAGCTCGCGGTCATCCTGAAGCGGCACTTCACAGCTCCGGCGGCAATACAGCCGTTGTTATGAACCGCTCTTGTTTCACAAATCTTACTGATGCAGCCGCTGTATGATGTTTAACAGCAGGATCAAATCGCTGTCACTCAGCCCCTTCATGTCATCCGCCGCCTTTCGTATCAACTGCGGCCTGGTGTTGTCACAGTCGAAAAATTCCATGGGCGTGATCTCCAAATATTCACAGATATTCAAAAACTGCCTCATGGACGGCAGGGCTTTCCCCGAGCTTATCCCCTGAATGTAATTTTTGTTCTGCCCCAGATTCAGACTCATCTGATATTCCGAAACATTCCGCTCCATCCTCAGCCTCGTAATGCGGTTCCGAATGAATGCTACATAATCCATGTTCATCACCTCATAGATAGCATACATTCATCCTTTGTGGAGTATTGCAGAACAAAAACCTAAAAAATTGAATAATTTTGTTGACTTGACAGATTAAATATGGTATTATACAGGAATCATATGGAAAGAACCGGGAAAACGAATATACAGAGCAGCACCTCTTATATAGGAGCATCTGCTCAGCGCCTGCCCGAAAAATGATTCGTCTGCATGACGGCAGAACTGAGGCAGGAAAGTTCAATTTAAGATATCTGAGATTCAAATTTTGCGGCTAATCTCAGTGACAATTTACCGAGTGCCGCCTCGGAACGGTGTGAAATGAATCAATTAAGAAAAATCATTGGCCTAACGCTGCTGCTGACGGTGATGATGCTCATGTTCTGTGCCTGCAGCGGCCATAAAACGTCCGACAGGTCTGCGGAGGGGATAACAACAGAAGATCCCACGGATGAGAGAACAGAAGAAGATCCGTCATCGTCTTCTCAGATCCAGGAATCTCCAAAGGGACGGCTGTCCAATCCATATGCGAAGAATGAGACGGTAGAGATCAACACGGAAGAGCGCAGTTGGTATAACTTCGCCAGGGGAACAACAACTACATATGGCGCGGCGCAGCTAAAGCTTTCGATTGTTGAAGATCTGTTTTCCTTGAGTGGGAGGGTATCCGACAGTGATGGGAAGGAAAGGGATGATTCGTGCGCGATGGTAGGCATTTGTGTTGAAGCGGTCTCACTCCCGGACGAAGTAGACTATATTACTTTCTCTGACTATATCAAGTCCCTTCACTTCCTGACGTCCGACAAGAGTGAAGTTACCCCTGTTTTCTATTGGATCGCCAGCTATGACGCGTATTCGGACATATATACGGAGGCGAAAAGGGACGGACATATCCATTATAATTATTATGTAGATATTGATTATGCTGAACAAAAGCTGTACGAAGGCGGAAAGCTGTATTTACTCCTTGGCGGGCTGTGCGCAACGGATTTCGAGGTCTCGTCGATAAATGACCTTGATTACCTTATCATCACATATAACGATAAAGATTCAAATCCCGTTTCGGTTTACCAGTCGTTAAAGTGATCAATAGTGATTAAATCCCCCAAAAATATTAAGCGAGGATTGCGGTATGATCAGATATTGCGAAGAATGCGGGAACGCAACAGGCGAAGATGAGAGCTTTTGTTCAAAATGCGGAAAGCCCATTGCGGAGGCGGCAGCCATAGACAAACTCCGTGATGCGAAGAGCGCCCCTGAAAGAGAACGGAGCAAAATCAGTCTGCTGGTTCCCACAAAACGGCTGGTTCTGATAGGACTGATCCTTGCGGCGCTGTTTTTCATTCCAAAAGCGATTTATGAAGTAAACAGTCCAGATTACAAAGACACGGTGGCCAATCGAGATGAGTGTATTATGAACCAGCAGGATTTGTCGCCAACGTCTACGAGTTATCAGAGACTTTATGAGATTTATGAGGAGATAATATCCAGTTACGATAAGGATATCAAAGAATGTCAGACAAAGGCGTGGGTCAATGGAATAATAGGACTTCTATCAATAGGTTTGGCCTTTACACTGATTGTTCAAGATCGGAAGAAAAAGCAAAGATCTAAAGAAAACGACGCTGGAGACGAAAGTGTGCAAACTGCACGACCTGCTTATTGCCGGCACTGTGGCAATCCCGTACAAGAGGGGATGGCGTATTGTAGCTGTTGCGGGAAGCAGATCAGCAACACGCAGACGGCGGGAAAGCGAAAAACCCGCAGGTATGTCGTGATGGTTTGCGCTGCGGTTGTTTTGTTAGCGGTGTGTACTATTTTGGCCGTTCGATACACAGACAATAAGAACATCTTTGAAAACGCCTATGAAAAGGCGGGCGGAGATGAGGTCTGCAAGAAATGGGTCACGGTTATGCGGGATGGAAGCGGCATTAAAATTGACACAAATCCCCGAAATATAGAAGAATTTTATGATGATGACGCACTGAAGGCAGTACGAAGGATCAACAATGCTCTCGGTATGCCAGATTCGGTCATTGAAAAGATGCTCTCTACGAGAGCTTTAGATGGGAGACAATCACAGACATATAATGGCATAACAGTCAGTTGGACGTATCACCCGGATGCCGGCCTGGAAATCGTTTATGAAAGGACATAACTTATGAGAATATGCAGAAGCTGTTCAAGAGAGATCAAAGAAACGGCTGTTTTTTGCCCGTACTGCGGACAAAAATGGGACGAAGAAAAAACGCTTGAATCTGCTTCAGCTGAAGACATAAAACTTGTAAAAACGATAAAAGTGTCAAAAAAGTCCGTGGCGATCATTTCTGCAGTCATTCTTTCGATCCTTTTGATTGCATTCGTTGTAATTTGCGAGATGAACATCGCTAAAGCAAAAGCATTATATTCTCTGGATAAATACTTTCAGGCATATAAGGCTGTTGAATATGTTCCGTCTCTTGGAAGAGAGAGCTTGATCCGTATAAAGGTGGCGTGGCTTGCGGGGAGTGAATATGAAAGTTATCTGACCACCAAACGAATTGGGCTGAAAGATGCCAGCAGAACAGATAAATACAAGGAAGAAACCTTTCAGCGGGCTTTTTTTGAGTTGATTTTTGGGCTGCATATTGACGAGAGAGACGTAAAATCGTCAAATCTGAATGAAATCGAGACTTCGGAATACAGGAGATTTATTAAACTATTCAGAGACGAACTAAAAGAGGAATTTTTCATTTCTGAAAACGAAATCAACAGATTACTTGAAGCGTTTGAAGATGTTGAGGTCGAAGACATGCACGCGATTGCCAATGAATGGCTGGAAAAGAATTTCTTCTTATTTTAAGATTAATAGAACTAAGGCCGCCCCGCCGTCTGAATGTCAGGGCGGCCTTATGAATTTGGAAGAAAACAGCATATGCCCTTCGGCGACTGGCTGGACTACTGGTATCAGGAGCAGATAAACCCCCGGCTCCGACCCAAGTCCCGCGAGGACTACGAGAATGAGATCTACAACCACATCATCCCTCGGATCGGAAAGGTGCCGCTCAACAAGCTCTCCGCCGAGGACCTTCAAAAATTCTACACAGACCTCAAGCAAAACGGACGTCTCCTCCGCCGGGACATCTACGGCCCCGGCGTGTCGGACAGTCTGGTGGAGGGATGTCACCTCCGCATCCGCTCGGCCCTTGGTGAGGCCGTGGAGCGGCGGGTGATTCCCCGAAACCCCGCCGAGGACAGCAAACTACCCCAGAGTGTCCGCCGCGAAAAACAGGTGCTGACCCGTGAGGAACTCCAACGCTTTCTGACCCAGGCAAAAGAGGAGGGCTACTACGAGCTGGTCCTGCTGGAGCTGGCGACGGGCCTCCGGCGCGGCGAAATATTGGCCCTCAAGTGATCTGACCTGAACCCCAAAACGGGAGAGCTAAAAGTAGAACGCCAAGTCTACCGCGCGGGCGGCAGGCTCACCGTTGCCCCGCCAAAGACAAAGACATCGGCGCGGAGCCTGCTCATACCGAAAACCCTGCTCGCCATTCTCAACGGCCTGCGCGTCCGCGCCGCCTCCGAGTGGATGTTCCCGTCCCCGGTAAAGCCCAACTCGCCACTGGACCCGGCCTCCGTCCGCAAGCGCATACAGGTCATCCTGGACCACGCCGGCTGCCGCAAGCTCCGTTTCCACAACCTCCGCCACACCTTCACCACACTGTCGCTGGAGGCCGGCATGGACGTGAAGACCCTCTCCGCCATCATCGGCCACAACAGCGTGTCCACGACCCTGAACGTCTACACTCACGTCACCGACACCATGCGCCAGCAAGCCGCCGCGGCCATCGACCACGCCATCACCGGTGCCGCCTCTCCCCTACCCTCTCCGCCCCCGGACAACTCCCCCGCCCCCTTCCTCCCCTACCGCCCCACCCGCCGCCGCCCCGGCACCGGCTGTATCACCCAAGTCAGTGAGCATTGCTACGAGGGCAAATACTCCCCCCGCCTCCCCAACGGCACCCGCTACACCAAATCCGTCTACGCCTCCACCTATGCCGAGTGCGAGGAAAAGCTCGCTACCCTCATCGCCCAAGTCAAGCCGGAGGTAGATAAGCTGAAGCGGGAGATGAGGGAGGGAATGAAAACGTCAAAAACTGTGACGCAATAAGCAAAAAAGGCTGTTCCGGGGTATGACGGATTGGTCTTTTGTATGAGTTTATGGACACAGGGAATTACTGGAACACGAAAAAGCAAGGCGCGCTGGAAAACACTGTGCTTTTTCGACGATTGACGGGATTTTGTTCCGATGATAGGCGGGGAGCAGGTTAAGACTTTTTGAAACGTGAAAGAGCAAATAGCTTAAGTTGAAGAATAAACTTTTTTATGGACTTTAGAATAAAAATACGACTTTTTGCGGAAATGCAATATTGATCGTCCATTTAACCTATCTTGCCGTATCAACGAATGACTTAAAAATCTTCCTGCTGTTTGCGTCGGACTTATAGGAAAACTCCGGGTGCCACTGGACGGCCCAGAGGAATTTCCTCGCTGGCATATAGAGCGCCTCCACGAGGCCGTCAGGCGATGTGGCCATGCTCTCAAGGCCCGGTGCCAACTTCTTCACGGCCTGGTGATGACAACTGTTGACAGCAAGATGATTAACCCCCAGGCATTTGGCCAGCGGCGTATTTTCCTTGATTTCAACATTGTGTATGGGAACATCGTATGGGGCGCTTTGATGATGCTCGACACCGGACGGATGCTGTGTGGGCAAATCCTGATACAAGGAGCCGCCAAGGGCCGCGTTGATGAACTGGATCCCGCGGCAGATGCCGAGGATGGATCTGTCCAGCTCCATGGCCGCCCGGAGGACGACGCTCTCCATAACGTCCCTTTTTTCGCAGCAGGAGACAAGACCGGGCAGAGGTTCCTCCCGATAGAGTCCCGGCGATACGTCATGCCCGCCGGTAAAAAGGATACCGTCGCAAAGCTTTACAAGTCTTGAAATTTCCTCTGCGTCGTCTGAAAATGGGAATATGACGGGCGTTCCCCCGGCCTCGATTATCCCGTCCATATACCCCGGCAGCATCCAAATGCTGTCCTTTTCGTCATCCCATAACGGCATGACCCCAATAATCGCCTTCAAACGAAACTACCTCCATCAAAAGAGACAAGGACGCCGCCAGGCACCCTTGTCCGCTTAAATCATTATACGACCAAGAGGCGAACATTTCAACACTTTTCACACGATTGACCAAACCCAACTGTGGTATTCCGTGTGGTCAACAGAAAATCCGAAAAATGTACAATAACTTTTCACCATCAAAAACCACAAAAAATCCCTGATTTCTCACGAAATCAGGGATTTTCAATGGTGGAGACTGCTGGACTCGAACCAGTGACCTCCTGCGTGTGAACGTACAGATGTAATTATGGCAACTATTCGGGCAGATATAAGGCATCTATGGGAGATAATGCGCGTTTTTAAGAACTTTTTAAACATATATGTGAAACGAGTTCACGCATCAAGAGATAGAAAATATAACTGAAATAATAAGGTGAGATGGTAAATATTGTTTCTTCATGATTAGCCAAAAACTTTTCCGGTAATTGGCGGGGAAGCGGGTCAAAAAATGTAACGCTATGAACAAAAGAGTAGGGCAAGGGAGGGAAGGTATAGAGTCTGTAAAACAGGGCAAATCGCAAAACGCCTAACTCATCCTCCCGGCGGTGAAATATCGGATCAGGATGTCTTTGATGTAGTGGTAGCGGCGGGCGTAGGTGTTTTCTACGCGGATGAGCTCGAAGCCGTGGTCGCGGCAGATGGCATTTTTGCGCCTGTCACGCTCCCGGACGACGCTGTCCTCAAAATGCTCCCTGCCGTCCAGCTCGATGGCCAGGACCGGAAGCTCGTTTCTCCCGACAGAACGCTCATAGACCACAAAGTCGAAGCGGCCGGTGTAAAAGAGGCTGGAATAGGTCGTATTATTGCGGAACACCTGAGAGACCGGCACCTCCTTCCGAACGATATACCTGTTTCCGGAGGGGAGGATGTTGTCGATGGCGTGGTTCAAATTCTCCATAAACGCCGCCTCTGTCTCAGAGCTGTAGGGCTTTATGCCCAAGGCCCTGGAGAGGGCCGTGCGCTGGGTGACTTGGGATTCACCGTTGGACCTTATGTACTCCACCAGCTCAAATAGGTCGTCCTGCTCGCCTGCGTTGTGGAGCCGCCTCAGATTTTTCCCGCTTCCCAGAACGATAAGCCGGTCCTTTGCCCGGGAGGTGGCCACGTTGATGAGCTCACGGTTGTTCTTGAGCCAGTCGTAGGTCTTCTGACGGGTCTCGTCCGACAACCCCAGGGAGAAGAGGATGACGTCCTTTTCATCGCCCTGAAAGGCGTGGACGGTGCCGCAGTTGACACGGGTCATCCCGGCATCCCGCAGACGCTCATTGATAAGGGCGCGCTGGTTGGCAAAGGGCGTGATGATGCCGAGATTCTCCCCAGGGTGTCTTTTGACGTACTCCACGATTTGGTCTGCCTCGCCGGGAGCGGTATTCTTGATGGCGGAGTCGCTGTCGGTGACGTCCACATAGAGGAGCGGCCGCTCGCCTTTGCTGGCGCTCAGGATGGTGAGCTTCCCGTTATAGTACTTTCGGTTGTTGAAGTCAATGATCTTTTTGTGGCAGCGGTAGTGATACCGAAGCAGCACCTCGTCGCTGACGGAATCGCAGGCGAGATAAGTCTTATATATAGAGTTTTGAATATAGTCGTACTCCTCCGATACGCCGTACTTTTTCCGAAGCACTTGGTTATCCGCCGGGTCTAAGAGTATCACCGGGTCCAGCTGCTGGGGGTCGCCCACCAGCATCAGGCTGTCGCCCCGGAGAATGGGGACCAGGGACACGGCGGTGTTGCATTGGCTGGCCTCGTCCATAATGATCATGTCAAAATATTGCCTGGGCTCCCCGATTTTATGCGCCGAGATGCAGGTGGTGGAGACGATAGGGAAGATACGAAGAAAGACCTCCACATTCTCGTCGCGACTCAGATAGCTGTTGAAGCGCGAGACCCGTTCGGGATTGTCGCTGTCCATGAGGACGATATCCAAAAGCTCCTTGTATTTGGGCTCGCCCAGGCGCTTGACGGTCTTGGCGGAGGTGTAATAGAGATATTTCCGAAATTCCTCTCCTCCGTCGTCAATAAGCTCCAGCGCGTCGGAATTGCTGATGTTGCCGATTTGGGATAAACGGGCGTCAATCTCAACGAGCTGCCGGCCCTGGAGTTCGGCTTGAAAATTGAGCTGGTGGTTTTCCGAAAGCAGATGCTCCACCGTCTCCCTCCGTTCCCGGAGGTCGAGGACCTCCTCATAATCCGAAAGGAGCTTTGTGAGTTGCTGTGCACGCGCGATTTTGCTGTTTCGGTCATTATCAAGAGTAGAGTCAAAGACCCTGACATCCCGCGTCCGCTCATAGAGATCGCGGATATCGTCAAGAGCCCGGGCAACCTTATCGTTGTTTCCGAGCCGCACAATGGGGAAAGGGATGCTCTGCCCGCGGTAGGTGAGTCCCCGCAGTTTTTTGAATACACTGTCTATGGGGTGGTTGTTGTAGGAGACAAAGAGGACCGTTCGGCCGTTGAAAAAGGCGGTCATGATGGTGTTGAGGATAGTGTTCGTCTTCCCGGTCCCCGGCGGCCCCTGAATATAGGCCAGGGGGAACCGCATGGCGTTGTTGATAGCCAGGAGCTGGTCTAAGTTGACCCGGCGGTCCAGGAGGGCGATCGGATAGCTCTTGCGCCGGACCGGCCGCTTGAGAAGGTCCCCAAAAAAGGCCTGAATGGGAGCCGTGACCTTATCGGCATTGTACATTCCGGTAATGGTCGCGTATTCGCGCTCCAGATCAAGAGGAATGTCCATCCCGATGGCAATGAGGTAGGGCATATCGTCCACGCCGCTTATCTTCGCGTTGGTCACGGTGATGACGTCCTTGATGGTCTCCAAATTCTCCTCAAAATCATCCAGAAGGTCCATGTCGTCATCGTCCAGGAACCGGCGGATGCTCATCTTTTCACCGGAGATGGTGAACTCCCGGCACAAGGTTAACTTGTCGTCCGGGCGCAGGGAGCGGGCCGTGATGTCCAGGAACATTTTCCGATACGCCAGCACATAGAGGCCCTGCTTTGTGGGGATGCTCATCACGTTCAAGCCCAGTTGCCTGATTTTCAGCTCGCTGTCCTCCTCGGCGGCCTTATATTGAAAATGGCGCACGATTGCCTCAAACTGCTCCTCACCGAGCGCATAGGAGCCTCCGGAAAAATCATCCCCGTCGAAATACCTTATCAGCGCGTACTCGCAGCTATAGGGCGTGGCGTCCAGGCGGTTACAGTCGGAGAGATAGTTCAATATCTTGAGGTTGGGAATGTTGTCAAAAAGCCCGGTATATTTCTCCGGCCGCAGGGCTATGTCCTCCACAAGCCGCTGATTGACGGCGCAGTACGTCCCCTCAAGGACGGAGGAGCTGAGAATAGAATCGATGTAGATCACCAGCTCCGCCGTGGCCATTTCCCTCAGGTGGAGTCCATCGACTCGCAACATCCTGCGCTTAAGATCAATGTCCTGAATACTTATCCAATATTTTGTGACCTTGCCGTCCTTGTTCCTGTATTCAATACTGAGCCATTTGCCCTCGTGTACGGCCCGGAATATGTCTCTGCATACGCTTGTCATCATAGCCCCCTTCACGCCTCGCTAAGCAGAAAGCTCATGTACATCGGCAGAGTCAGTACCATGCCATCCCTGACGACGTTGTACTCACCAAGCTTGATGGCCTGGGAGACGTGGTACTTTTCCGGGTGATTCAGGACCGTTTTCGTGCTCTTGATGTTTCCAGTGGAGGCCTTTGCCTCCACGAGCGTACAGGCGCCGCGCCAGCGGATCACGAAGTCTATCTCCAGGCCAGAGTCCTTGTGGTAATAGTAGAGCTTTCGCCCCATTTTGGTGAAAAAGTCGGCCACAAGATTTTCAAATATCGCACCCTTATAGCCGTACAGATTTCCCTGGAGGATGTCATATTGCGTGCCGTCCTCCAGCATGCTCACGAAAAGGCCCATGTCCCGCATATAGACCTTGAACACATCGTCGATGGCGTTGCCGTCCAGGGGTAACTCCGGGAGAGTCAGGTTGTAGCACCGGGAGATAATCCCAGCATCCTCAATCCACTGGAGACTGCCCGCGAATTTGGAGGCGGTGGCGCCTTTCTTGACCACGGAATATTGAAATTTCTTGTTTTCCTTACTGAGCTGCCTGGGGATGGACTGAAAACACTGCCGGATGTTGGCCTTGTCGGCCCGGGGGGCGTATTTAACCATGTCATCCTCGTAGGAGCGCACAATATCCCGTTGAATTTGAAGTACTCTGTCCATCTGTTTTGTGTCTACGAAGGTCTGAACGGCGTCCGGCATCCCGCCTACCACGGCGTACTGGAGCATCAACCCACGCATTCTTTTGTGAAGGGCCTCGGGAACAGGCGAGGCATCGTTTAAATGCCGTTTAAGTTCGTCAATAACAGCGTCAGAGATGCCGTTTGCCCAGAGAAACTCCTCAAAGTCCAGTGGAGACATATCAACTACCGTCTCGTATCCTACCGGAATAGATCTAGGCTCTTTACCGTATCCCTTAACGCCAAGCAGCGAACCAGTGCCAATGACATCAAAGCGTCCATCCATCTGGAAGAACTTGAGCGTGGTCCGCGCCTCAGGGCAATCCTGGATCTCATCAAAAACAAGGATCGTCTCCCCGGGTATAAAAGTAGCCTCGGAGCCCAGAAGGGCGGAGAGCATCATGATGAGATGGTCCACCTCCAGCGAACCGGAGAACGCGGAAGCGTAATCAGGATTTTCAAGGAAATTTAAATATACCACATGCCTGTAGTTCTTCTCCGCAAAGGCCCGGACAGAAAAGGTCTTGCCGCACTGTCGGCAGCCCTTGACAATCAGCGGCTTGTGACCGGGCGTACCCTTCCAATCTTCAAGAATCCTCTCTATTTTCCTTCTGAGCATAATGCCGCGCCTCCAAAATAATTTTAAGCGTATTATATCACAAAGTATAGACTTTTTCAAGGGACTTTTAAACGGCTGATGACTTTTTGAGACCGACTTTTTAATTTAATCTTCAAATATTGTGACGCTATAAGCAAAAATAAGGGAGCGGTGCGCGGCAAATGTGGTCAACGAAAATCGCGACTGTGGTATTTGATGTGGTCGGGGGGGAAATCTGAAAATTGCAGGATTATTCTTTGCCTCTAAAACCGCGAAAAATCCCTGATTTCTCACGAAATCAGGGATTTCCAATGGTGGAGACTGCTGGACTCGAACCAGTGACCTCCTGCGTGTGAAGCAGGCGCTCTAACCAGCTGAGCTAAGCCTCCGATGGTGACCCGTACGGGACTCGAACCCATGTTACCGCCGTGAAAGGGCGGTGTCTTAACCACTTGACCAACGGGCCGTAACTTTTTACGTGGGTCTCGCGGGTCGCCCCGCGAGACTCATGGTAGCGGCGACTGGATTCGAACCGGTGACACCGCGGGTATGAACCGCGTGCTCTAGCCAACTGAGCTACGCCGCCGTGGCAAGCAAGAGAAATTATACTCATTTTTACCGCTCCTGTCAAGCCCTTTTGCGAAAAAATTCGCTCGTCCCACCCTTTATTTTTTCCCCATCCTGTGGTAAACTTCTGGCATAAACCATTTTGGGAGGCGCCTATGGACTTCAAGGCGGCGATTTTTGACCTGGACGGGACGCTTCTGGACTCCATGGACGTCTGGGAGCAGGTGGACGTGGATTTTCTCCGGCGGCGCGGGCTCGACGTCCCCGCCGGGTACGGCGACGCCATGCGCGCCAGGGGGCTGGAGGAGGCGGCGATCTACACAAAGCGCCTCTTCGGCCTCCCCGACAGCGTGGAGCGCATCGCCGGCGAATGGCTCGCCATGGTGCGCGACGCCTACGCCAACCATGTGGAGCTGATGCCCGGCGCCAGAGAGCTCCTCACGCATTATAAAACCTGCAGCGTGAAGCTGGCCGCGGCCACCTGCTCGGCCCGGGAGCTGGTGGAGCCGTGCCTCAGGCGGCTGGGGATCTGGGACCTCTTCGACGCCGTCTGCACCGCCGAGAGCGTCAGCCGGGGCAAGGAGTTCCCCGACATCTTCCTCCTGGCCGCCTCGCTCCTGGGCGTCCCGCCGGAGCTGTGCGCGGCCTTTGATGACGTTCTCCCCGCCATCCGCAGCGCCAAGGCCGCCGGGATGCAGGCCGTCGCCGTCTTCGAGCCCCACTCCGCCCTCCACCGCCCCGCCCTCGAGGCCCTCGCCGACCGCTGCATCCTCACCCTCCACGAGGCTTTGGCGTGGGTTTGAAGCCGGGAGGCGTTATACCCCTCCCGCCGGGAGGGACAATCGTGTCGTGGGCGGGTGCGGTTTGCCGAAAAAGGTTGCGGCTTCGCCGCAACTTTTTTCGCCCCCTTCTCGTAGGAGGGGGGGCAGGAGGCCAGCGAACGTGGGGTGACAGAGCGGTCCCGATAACCCGCACCTGCCAAACCCCTCCCTCCGGGAGGGGTGCCCGAGCGAAGCGACGGGCAGGGTGGGGACGTCTATCCCTCCGCCCAAAAATTCGCACCCATCCCCTGCCCCCTCCCCAAGGGAGGGGCAACTGTGACGGGAGGCGGGTACGTTTTATCGGAACCGTCCCGTCACGCAACGTGGCACAGGCGGACACACGGGTCCGCCCCTACAAGGAATTTGGAAGATTGTCCCATTCAACCAACGCCGGAAATCATCGCAACGCGGGCCGCCGTAGGCGGCGGCCTGTACGACGTTGATTGAACGCAATTCAAAACTGTAGGGGCGGGTTCTAAACCCGCCCGTTTGCGCCTCCCCTTCAGGGGAGGTGGCACGAAGCGCCGGAAGGGTCGTCCCCGCCGCGCGGGCAAAAAAACTGCGGCGAAGCCGCAACCTTTTCCGCCCCCTCCTCGTAGGAGGGGGCAGGGGGGCAGCGAAGGTGGGACGACAGAATGGTTCCGATGAACGGAACCACCCCACCCCTGCCGCTGTGGCGGCACCCCTTTTTCCGAAAAAGGGGTCAAGGGGAATAAGGTTGCGGCGCTTCGCGCCGCGTTTATAAAAATTGCGCCGCAAAGCGGCGCAAACCTTTTTGGTAGGGGCGGGTTCTAAACCCGCCCCTTTCAGCTTGATCGTTTTTTCCTCGTTGCCCTTCCAGACCGGTCACTTCCCTATCCGCAAAATCGTGACCGAATACGCCGGCAGGGTGTAGTTGAACCTTCCCGTCACGCCCTCCAGGGTGTCCTCCTTGAGGGTGACGACCTCGGGCTGGCCCAGGATGTTGTCGTTTTGGAGGCTGGTGCCGGCGACGACGGTGCGGGCGGCGGTGGGGGCGACGGAGGCGGCGTTTTGGAGGTCCACGGCGACGGTGCGCGCCTCGCCGGCGACGTTGACGAGCTTCACGATCACGTCGCCCGTCTCGTCGGTGCTCACGACCTCGTAGACGTCGGAGGAGGTCATGGGCGTGACGGTGTAGTCCACGTAGAGCTCATCGTCGATGTAACACTTCACGTTATCCCCGGCGACTGTCACCTTCAGGTGATACGTCTTCCCTGTCTCGATACGGCAGTTTTTCACGGTGCCGCCCAGCTGGTCGGACTTGCTCCCGCCGCTGACGCGCTGGAGGCAGGAGACGGTGTTGCCCCAGCCGCCGATGTTCCAGAAGAAGTTCTCGCCGGCGCTCTCCACGGCGAAGGGGATGAGGAAGCCCTCGTCCCCGGCGGTCTTGACAGCGTCTACGGTGAAGGTGTAGTCCTTCCAGGCGGTATCCCCGAAGTACACCGCCGCGCCCGTGGTGGCGTAGCGATTGGTGTCCGTGCGGGTATTCGACTGGACCATCTGCCCGTCCCGAACGGTCCAGTCGCCGTCGGAGACCTTCTGCCAGGCGCCGCTGTCCGAACTGAAATCGTCCTCCGCCAGCGTCTCGCCGGTCCCGTTGCTCACCACCTTCACATTGTCAAAGGTCGCGGCGGTGGCCCATGTCCCCAGGCCCACCATGCCGGAAAGCTCCGGGGCCTTGGCCTTCTCCCCGCCGGTGAGGGCGGAACTCAAAAGCGCCGTCCCGGCGTTATTGGCAAACGCCTGCTGGACGTAGTAGTTCACCGAGCAGGTGACCTGGTGGTTGTTGAACCAGATGAGGTCCGGCGCCCAGTGCATAGCGGTGAGGTTCCCGAAGAGCGGCGCGTAGGCCGCCATGACCACGATATCGCCGTTACGCTCAAGGCCGGTCATGTAGGCCGCCTCGGAGAGCGCGGCCTTCCAGGTGTTGGACTGGGCGGCGTACTCCCCCAGGAAGACCGGCATAGCCCCGCCGTAGGTGCCGCCGGTGGGGTCCGTGCGGCTGTAGTTTTCCTCGTCGTAGTAGTCCGTGTGGTTGAAGAACCACTCCGGCGTGTTGTAATAATGGTGGTCAATGGCCCCGGTGTAGTCCGCCGCGGTCTTGCCCGGATTGGCCTCCAGCCACATCTCCAGGCGCTCATAAGCGCCGATGTACATACCGTACCCGCTGTCGCCGTCGTCCACCCCGGCGGAGAACATGATCTCGATGCCGTCAAAAATCTCCGGCCGCTCGGCCCGGGCCTGGGCGAAGGCGTCCACGAACGCCTCGTAGTGACGGAAATAGTTGCTCCCCCACTGCTCGTTGCCGATGCCCACATACTTGAGCTCGAAGGGCTCCGGGTGGCCCATGGCGGCCCGCACCGCGCCCCACTTGGTCGTCTCGTCGCCCCGGCAGAACTCCACCAGGTCCAGGGCATCCTGGATGTACCGCTGAAATTCCGGCGTATCGAGGTCAGGCCCCGCGCCGTTGCTCTGGCCCATACAGCAAAGGCCGCAGTTCAAAACCGGCACACCCACGGCCCCGATGTCTTCCGCCAGCAGGAAATACTCATAAAAGCCCAACCCGTAGGACATGAAGCTGGGGTACTGGTCGGAGCTGGTGTTCTCGTTGGTCCAGATGTTCTGTCCCTGGCTTCTCGCGGCCACGTCGCCGTAGGTGCCGTTCCAAAGAAACGGCTCGCCGTTCTCGTCCGCGCCGATGGAGTCCTTCCAGCTGTACGCGGCGTCCAGGTTGACGCCCTCAATGACGCACCCGCCGGGGAACCGCAGGAACTTGGGCTCCAGCGCCTCCAGCTTCTCCGCCAGGTCCCGGCGCAGGCCGTTCTCCCGGCCCTTGAAGGTGTCCTTGGGGAAGAGGGACACCATGTCCAGCGCCGCCTTCCCCTGCCCCATGGTGACCTCCAGCTTCACCCCCGTGTGGGCGGTGGCGGAGGCGGTGAGCTCCAGCTTATACTGCGCCCACTCCCCTGTGACGGCGGGGATCTCCCCGTGGGCCACGCTGGCGCCGTTCACAGTAATGTCCACGCTGAGCGGCCCCGTGAAGCCCTCCAGCCCCTTAGCCCAGACGGAGAAATCGTAGCCCGCGCCCTCCGTCACCGCCATGCCGTCCAAAAAGCCCCGGTTGGCGATACCGGCGGGCTCGCCGGAGGCGTTGGTGAGCACGATGTAGTTTGTGTTGTTGGGATTGAGGCATCCGGCGAGGTCGTCCACGGCGACAGCGGCGTCGATGGTCCCCACATCGCTCCAGCCGTGCTTTTCGTCGCCCTGGGCCAGCTTCGTGAACTCAAAGGAGCGGTTTTGCACCATCTCCGCGTAGAGCCCGCCGTCGGCGGCGAAATTGATGTCCTCAATGAAGATGCCGTAGAGGAGGGGGCTGATGTCGTGCTCCACCTTGGAGACGTCCACCGTCAGGGCAAAGTCGGACTTCGCCTGGTCGTAGGCCGTGACGGTCCCCGCCTCCGGCCGCTCAAAGGGCTCCCCGCCGCTCCCCTTCGTCTCCTCCGGCCCCTCCGTCTTCCCGCAGGAGACCGCCGTCAGGACCATCGCCGCGCACAGCATAAGCGCGAGCGCTCTCAAAAAATGCTTTCTCATCTTTTATCCCTCCGTCTCAAAAATACGGCTTTACAAACCGGGATACCATTAGTATAATCAGTTTGTCAGGAATGTCCATGACCTTTCCTGCCAAAATTTTTGATTTTTTCTGCAAGGAAGGAGGCGTGTCTGTGATCCGCGTGAGCGACATCGGCTACAATTTCATCCACTTCGGCGGGCTGGATATCCGCCGGCCTCAGGGGGAGGACCGGTATCTGCTCATCTTTTTCCGCTCGGACGCCCAGGTCCTCATCGACGGCGCGTACAAGCCCGTGGAGCGGGCCAGCTTCTTCCTCTACCCCAAGGGCACGCCCCAGTTTTACCGCAAGACCGACGGGGACTACCTGAACGACTGGATGTATTTCGATCTGGAGGGCGAGGACAACTATTTTCAGAAGCTGAACATTCCCCTCCTCACTCCCATCCGGCTGCGCAACCCCGCGCCCCTCAACGCCATGATGCTGGATATGTTCAACGACTATTTCTTCGACCGCGCCGATGCCCTTGAGCTTTTGAGCGATAAGGCCAACAGCTTCTTTCACCGTCTCAGCGTCAGCTGCGCCCTGGAGCTGGGCGCCGGACGGAGGAACCTCTACCTCAACGAGCTCAACGACCTGCGCAACAGGCTTCTGAGCTTCTCCTTCCTCCCCCGCAGCAGCGCCTCCATCGCCAGGGCCCTGCATATGAGCGTCTCAAGCCTGGAGCACACCTACAAGGCCCTTTTCCAAACCACCATCGCCCAGGACATGATCCGCGGCCGCGTCCAGAACGCCTGCATCCTCCTGCGCAATACCGACTACCCCGCCGCCGACATCGCCGCCATCTGCGGCTACGAAAACCCCGAGCACTTCTCCCGCCAGTTCAAGCGCCTCACCGGCCTCACCCCCGGCCAGTACCGCTCCGGCGGGAATCTGCGTGGACGCTGAAAAAGTAATCCAAAAACCATTCCTGTTTTCCCGTGAGGTGATATTTTTGGACTATACGCTTATCCAATCTTCCCGAAGAACCGTCTCCCTGGACGTCACGCCGGAGGGGGTCGTGGTCCGCGCGCCCTTGTGGATGGAAAGGGCGGACATTGACCGTGTTGTGGAAAGTAAGCGCCCCTGGATCGAGGCCCAAAAGGCCAAACTGGCGGCCCGGGAGGCGGCGCTTTCCGCCGTTGCTCCCCTGTCGCCGGAGGAGCTGGAGGCCCTGGCACGAAGCGCCTGTCGGGTCATCCCGGAGCGTGCCGCCCACTACGCCGCCCTTCTGGGCGTGCGCTTTGGCCGCATTACCATCCGTGCCCAGCGCACCCGCTGGGGCAGCTGCTCGGCCAAGGGGAACCTCAATTTCAACTGTCTCTTGATGCTCGCGCCCCCGGAGGTCCTGGACAGCGTGGTGGTCCACGAGCTGTGCCACCTCAAGGAGCTCAACCATTCCCCGCGCTTTTACGCCCTCGTCCGCGGGGTCTTCCCGGACTACGACCGGTGTTACCGGTGGCTTCAGGAAAACGGTGGAAGCCTGATGCGCCGTCTGGGCTGACTCACCCCTCCCGGCGGTACACCGGCATCACGTCCAGCGGCGTGGCCCTGGTCACCGTGACGGGGCCGGCGAGGCGCTCGCCGGTGTGGATGTCCTCCCATATCCCGGCGGGGAGGTACACCTCCCTTTCGGTCTGCCCCTGGCACAGCACCGGCGCCGCCAGATAGTCCGGACCGAACATATACTGGTCGTCCAGCTCCCAACAGCGCGGGTCCTCCGGGAACTCGTAGAACATGGCCCGCAGGACCGGCGAGCCGTTCCGGCTTGCCTCGTCCAGCACAGCCTTGATGTAGTCCCTCATGGACAGTCGGATGTCCAGATACTTTTTGAGGATACCGTAGACCTCCTCCCCGTAGCTCCAAAGCTCGTTGGGCCTTCCCGTGTCGGCGAAGCCTCCGCCGTAGTTGAGGTCGGAGAGGTTGGGGATGTCGTGGGGCCCCCGGTCGCCGTGCATCCGCAGGACCGGGCAGAAGGCGGAGAACTGGAACCAGCGGACCAGGAGCTCGTTGAAGTGGGGGTCGCGCACGTCCCCGAAGAAGCCGCCGGTGTCGCTGACCCACCAGGGGATGCCGGCAAGGCCGATGTTGAGCCCCGCCGAGAGCTGGTCCCGCAGGGCCTCGAAGGTGGACTGAATGTCCCCGGACCAGACGAGGGCGCCGTACTTCTGGCTCCCCACCCACGCCGAGCGCAGGAGGTTCACAATATCCGTCTGCCCCTCCCGCCGCTGGGCCTCATAAAAGCCCCTGGCGTGCTCCCGTGGGTAGGCGTTGCCCACCTTCAGCGCCGGGCCCGTGAAGTGGCGGAAGTGGTCGTGGTCGTAGGCGATGTACTCCGGCTCGGCCTCGTCCAGCCAGAAGAGGTCGATGCCGTCCTTATAGTAATTGTCCCGGATCTTTTCCCACAAAAACGCCCGGGCCTCCGGGTTCAGCGCGTCGTAGATCACCGTGTCGCCCCGGAAATCGTAGAGCTGTCCGCTCCCCCGCTCGGTGCGGACGAAAAGGCCGCGCTCCAGCATCTCGCCGTAGTTCACGCTTTTCTTGTCCACCGTAGGCCAGACGGACACCATGCACCGGGTGCCCATTTCGCGAAGCTCCCGGACCATGGCCGCCGGGTCCGGCCAGTAGACGGGGTCGAAGGCCCAGTCTCCCTGGCGCACCCAGTGGAAGAAGTCGATGACGATGACATCCAGGGGGATGCCCCGGCGCTTATACTCCCTGGCCACCTCCAGCACCTCCTCCTGGGTGCGATACCGGAGCTTGCACTGCCAAAGCCCCAGGGCGTTCTCCGGGAACGCCGGCGCGCGGCCGGTGACGGCGGTATATTTCTCGACGATCTCCCTGGGCGTGTCCCCGGCGCACAGCCAGTAGTCCAGCTCGTCGGCGCGCTTGGCCTCCCACACCGTCATGTTGGCCCCGAAGGCCGCCGTCCCCACGGCAGGGTTGTTCCATAAAAAACCATAGCCCAGGCTGGAGAGGTAAAAGGGGATGCTGATCTGGGAATTGCGCTGCGCCAGCTCCAGCACGCACCCCTTGAGGTCAAAATTCGGCTGCTGGTACTGGCCCATGCCGAAGATCTTCTCCCCGTCCCTGGCCTCGAACCGCGCCGTCACACGCCAGTCCGACCCCTCGCCCCGGTACTCCCTGGCCTCCAGCTTCATGCTGGGGCTGTGGGGGTTGGCCCAGCGGAAATCCCGGTAGTATTCCTTCAAAATGAGCCTGTCCCCGGCGAAAAACTCCATCCACCCGGCGTTGTGGACCACACACCGGAGCTTTCCGTTCTCGATGACAGCTCCCTCGGGCGTGAGGTACGCTTCGGCCGGATTTTCCGCCGCCTCCAGCCCCTTAGGCGCTTCAGAGAACACCCCGTTCAACGTCCCCCGCACCCTGAACGCGTCCCGTCCCCAGCCCTCGACCAACAGCGTCTCGTTGCGCTCCCGGCCGATGAGCCGTCCGTCCTCTACCGTAAATCTCATGCTCCATCCTCCCCTTTTTTTCTTCCCATTCTACCATCCCCCGCCCCTTAGCGCAAGAGGGATTCCCACGCGAGGACGGGAAAAACGTCACCACCCCTGCCGCTTCGCGGCTGTCCCCTCCATAGGAGGGGCTAACGTGTCGGGGGCAGGTGCGATTTGCCGGAACCGTTCTGTCAACCAACGTTCGCTTCCCCCCTGCCCCCCTCCTACGAGGAGGGGGCCCTGAGACGTGGGCGGGTGCGATTTGTCGGAACTACTCCGTCAACGCACCCTCTTTAGCCCCTCCTAGGTCGGGGTGGCGCGAAGCGCCGGGGTGGTGCTGCAATCCGTTTCCCGTAAGCCCCAGCAACGTTCCACGGGCTCGAATACCCCGGCCCTGCGGGGCCACCCCTCTTCCCCGAAGAGGGGTCAAGGGGAATAAGGATGCGGCGCTTCGCGCCGCGTTTATAAAAATTGCGCCGCAAAGCGGCGCAAAACCTTTTTGACCCCCTTTGGGGCAAAGGGGGGTAGGGGGGATTCGAGCCCCCGTCCCCGCCGCGCGGGGAATTAAAAACCGCGGCGAAGCCGCAACCTTTTAAGCCCCCTCCTCGTAGGAGGGGGGCAGGGGGGTAGCGAGCGTGGGACGACAGAGCGGTATTGATAACCCACACCATCCCCCGTCCCGTACACGCCGCCGGGGTCAGCGCCGCAGGCCGTCGTTGGTAAAGGCGGATCTCAATGCCCTTTCCGTGAGGGGAAACGCCAGGAGCAGGAGCGCCAGCTGCGCCGCCCACAGGGCGAAGCCGGCGTAAGCAACGGTCTTTGTGGATTTTCCGTGGAGGGGGATCTGCGCGAGGACCGAGAGGGCGAGGGCCGCCCAGCCCAGTCTCCAGATCCAGCGTCCGCCAACGGTCTGGGCGAAGCGCCAGGTGTCCTCGTTTTGCATGGAGCGCTTTGTCCGGTAGCCCCATTCGTTGTTGATTGCCTCCGGCGGGTGTTTCCACAGCTGCCGGCCGAAGCCGATCATAAGAAACGGCGCGAGGAGGTCACAGACGAAAAAGAGAGCCCACATGAACATACTCTTTCCCTCCTTCACAGGCCGTGTTTTTTGTAGTACCAATAGGAATAGACCGTGGGGATCGCCGCGGCCAGGGCCGCGACGGGGACGGTCACCCAGGCGGCGGCCGGCTCCGGGAGGAAGCACCCCAGCAGCATGACGAAGCCCGCGATGACGCCGTACGGGCCGCTGCCCACAGCGACCCATGCCCCCCGATGACCACCAATTTCCGTTTTATCGGAACCGTTCCCGTCCCGCAACGTGGGCACGGGCGGGTTTAGAACCCGCCCCTACTAAAAAATGGAAGGTTATCCCATTCGACCGACACCGGAGGTCATCGAAATGCGGCTCGCCGAGATGGCGACCCCTACGCCGTTTATCGGGGGCAATCCGAAACCTGCAACGTGGGCCGCTGCGGGCAGCGGCCCGTACGGTGTGGATTGAAACGAATCCCAAATACTGTAGGGGTGGGTTCCAAACCCGTCCGTCCCTCGTCCCTCGTCCCCGCCGTGCGGGCAAATCAAAACACGCGGCGAAGCCGCACCTTTTTCGCCCTCTCCTCGTAGGAGGGGGGCAGGGGGGTAGCGAAGGTTGGATGCAAGAGCGGTCCCGATGACCCGGAGGTTATAAACACCGCCGTAGGGGTCGCCGTCTCGTCGACCCGCCCTTCGTTTATTGACCCGTCCCAAACAACACCGTACGTGCCGCCGCCCACAGTGGCACGGGCGGACACATGGGTCCGCCCCTACAGTAAATCGGGAAGGTTATCCCATTCAACCGGCATCGGAAGGCTTCGAGACGCGAATCGTCCAGAGGACTGCCTGTACGGCTTTGATTGGAAACATTCCAAAAATCGTAGAGGCGGGTTCCAAACCCGTCCGTCCTCGCCTCAGTTGCTCTCCCATAGACAGCAATCGCCCCGCAACCGTCCAACGCGATTGCGGGGCTACGCCACGTGTTCGATTGTCAAGCTCGAATGCTCCTTCCCAGTTTCCCTTCTGACTTGCGCTCTTCACTCAGCCGATCCAGCCAATTCGTCGCGGTGAACCTCCGCCATAGGTGCTGTGGTCTGTGCTCCGGGACGGGTCTTCGGGGTGGATTTTTGCTTCCGCCTTGATCTAGCGCCGGCGGGACTTCCTCAGTAGGTCATCGGAACCTCCTCCTTTGCTGTGATTACAATATACCACAATGACGAAACGTCGTCAACCCCAAACCTTGAATTTCGGCGTTTTGACGGCGTTTTTCCGTTTCCAATTTTTAATGGGTCACCGGCCCAGCAGATACACCCAGATGGCCGGGATCTCCCGGAGGTAGTAGTTGAGCTCCAAAAAGGGGTACGCCGCCGGGGCGGCCAGGGGGGCGACCTCGGGGTAGCCCAGGTCCTCCGCCATGAGGCCGGCACGGGCCAGGTGGTAGCCGGCGGTGATAAGGCAGACGCGCTGGTTTTCCGCGCCCATGTCCTTTAAGATCTCCCGGGAGAACGTGAGATTTTCCCTGGTGCTGGTGGACCGTTCCTCCAGCCGTAATCGCTCCGGGTCCACGCCGCGGGCGGTGAGCCAGTCGAACATACACCGGGCCTCGCTGATATCCTCCCCCGGTCCCCGGCCGCCGGAGAGGATGAGAATGGCCTCCGGCTCCCGCTGGGCGAAGGCCAGCGCCGCCTCCAGCCGCTTATGGAGGGACAGGCTGGGCACCGTGCCGTTGACGCCCGCGCCCAGGACGACGGCATACCGCTCCCCCGCCCCGTCCCCGCCGGCCTTGGAGACAATGTACCCCTCCGTCACGGCGGCGGCGAGGAAGAAAACGGCCAGCGCGATGAGGAGGGCGGTCTTCAGGCCCCTCGCGGCCTTCTCATGACGCTTTTTCAGCGCCTTCAGCCCCCAGAACACCGCGATCAGCGCCGCCAGGGCGAAAAAGCACAGCCCCAGGAAGTTATACCCCACCAGGGCGAAGTTGAAAAAGAGCCCCATCACCACGCAAAGCGCCGTTAAAACAAGATACGCGCCGTTTTTCATGCCATGGACTCCTCCCATGCCGCGTAAAGCTCCTCCAGCTGCCGCTCCAACGCCCCGTGCTCCTCCGTCAGCTCCAAAAGCCGCTGGTAGTCCGTGGCGGCGGCCTCCTGGGCGGCCTCGTTCTCCGCAAGCCGCGCCTCCGTTTTGGCAATCTCCCGCTCAAATCTCGCGGCGGCGCGCTCTTTTGTGTTGGCAGGCTTTTTCTCCGGCTTTGCCGGCCGCTGGGGCTTGACGGCGGCGGTCTGGGCCAGCTGCTTTTGCCGCTCCACATACGCCCGGTACTCCTCGTAGCCCATGCGGTAGTCCCGCAGCTCCCCGCCGCCCATGACCCAGACGCGGGTGGCGAAGCGGCTGATGAAGTACCGGTCATGGGAGACGAACAGCAGCGCCTCGGTGTAGTCGCTCAGCGCCTCCTCCATCCACTCCCGGCTGGCCGCGTCCAGGTGGTTGGTGGGCTCGTCCAGGATGAGGAGATTGATGTCCGACTTCATGAGCATACACAGCTTCAGCCGGCTCCTCTCCCCGCCGGACAGGTCCGCCACGCAGGTGAAGACACCGTCCCCCCGGAAAAGGAAGGCCGCCAGCCGGTCACGGGCCTCCTGCTGGGTACACTTGCCCTCGTACATCATCGTTTCCAGGACGCTGAGGTTCTCGTCCTGGAAGCTCACGGTCTGGGGCAGATACGCGGCCTTCACCGCCGGACCCAGGCGCACGAAGCCCTTATCCTGCGGCTCCAGCCCCAGGATCATCTTGAGAAGGGTGGATTTTCCCGTCCCGTTGTCGCCGATGAGCGCCACGGCCTCCCCCGGCTCGATGAGAAGGTCCGTCTCCCCCAAAATGCGCTTGTCCCCGAAGGACTTGGTCAGGCCCTTGGCCAGAAGCACCTCGTCCCCGCGAAACTCCACCTCCCCGAAGCGGGAGCGCATCTTCGCCTCCGTCTTGGGCCGGTCGGTGGTGCGCAGGCGCTCGATGCGCTTTTCCATGGAGAAGGCACGCTTGTGGAGCTTGTCCGCGCCCATGAACGCCCACAGGTGCAGGTCGTCCGCCGCCTTCTGGAGCTGGGCGATCTTGGCCTCCTGCTTTTCATACTGCTTGAGCTGTTCCTCGTACCGCCGCCGCTTCTCCACAAGGTAGAAGCTGTAGTTGCCGCTGTAAAACTCCGGCATCCCGTCTACGATCTCGATGACGCGGCTGACGGTCTTATCCAGGAAATACCGGTCGTGGGAGATGGCCAGCACCGTGCCCTTAAAGCGGCCCAGGTAGTCCTCCAACCACTCCGAGGCGGACATGTCCAGGTGGTTGGTGGGCTCGTCCAGAAGGAGGATGTCCGTGTCCTCCAGAATGAGCCGCGCCAGGTTGAGCCGCGTGCGCTCCCCGCCGGACAGCTCCGCGTAGGGCTGTTCCCGCTGTTTTTGGGGGATGCCCAGGCCGTTTGCCACCGTGTCCCGGAAGCGTTGGAGCTCCCAGCCCCCCAGGCGCAGGAACTCCGCCGAAAGCCGGTCGTAGGCCGCCAGGGTATCGGCGCTGCCGTCCCCGGCGGACATTCTGGCCTCCAGCCGCTCCATCTCCTCGCCCATGCGCTCGATGCGCCTCTGGGCGGCCTTCAGGACGTCCTCCCCGGTGAACCCCTCGGGGTACACGGGCAGCTGGCTCAGGACCCCCACCCGCTTGCCGGGAGGCGTCACCACCACCCCCTCGTCGGGGGAAAGCTCCCCTGAGATGATCCGGAAGAGCGTAGTCTTCCCCGCGCCGTTGCGGCCCAGGATGCCCACGTGCTCCCCGGCGGTGATGTCAAAGCTCACACCCTTTAAGATGTCGTTGCCCTTTTCAAAGGCGATGCGTATTTTTTGAACGGATAGATCGATCATGTTGCTTTACCCATACGAAAAAGGCCGTCCACAGGGCGGCCTTTTTGATTGATGTGATGATGAAAAGAACTTATTCCTCGGGCTCCAGGTCCTCGTCGTCGTACTCCTCGTCGTCGTCATCGGCGTCGCCCTCGACGCCCTCGGACTCCTCCTCGGTGAGCTCCAGCTCCAGCGTCTCGCCGCACTCGGGGCACTCGATGACGCCCTGGTCCAGGTCCGTCTCGTCCAGCACCAGCGTGGCGCCGCAGGCGGGGCACTCGACCTCGTACTCATACTCCTCGTCATCCTCGTCCTCGTCCTCGTCGAAGTGGTGATGATGATGGTGATGGTGATGGCAGCAGCACTCGTCGTCCTCGTCCTCATCCTCATCGTCGTCCTCGTCGTCGTAGACCAGGTCCTCCACCATCTCCAGATCGTCGGAGACGGCGTCCAGGCCCTCATTGAGCTCGTCGATGGAGTCCTGGAGGTCCTCCTGGCCCAGGGCCAGATCCTCCAGCACGTCCAGAATGGACGCCAGGACCTTACCCTCGCCCTTAGCGGTGTCCAGCTCCATGCCCTCCATGAGGCCCTTGATGTAAGCGACTTTCTCAGCAGGTGTCATGCGGTTCATCCTCCTTTTCCACGCGGCTCCCAGTCGGGAGACATCTTGGTTTGTCAATCCCCTTATCGAGCATTTTTTCCGGCGGCATGTACGTCGGAAAAAATTCCTTTTGTCACGCAAGTGTGCCGCTTGCGGCGCGCGCAGCGTGACGGCAGGAAGATTCGGCGTGAATTCCGCAGAATTCACGGCGGGTCTTCCGCACGTTCCCCTTGGCAGGAAAATGGCGCAGCCATTTTTCGCCAGACCTCTTAGCCCTTCGCCCTTTCAAGATATTCGCCGGAGCGGGTGTCGATACGGATGCGGTCGCCCACGTTGATGAAGAGCGGGACCTTGATCTCGGCGCCGGTCTCCAGGGTGGCGGGCTTTAAGGTGTTGGTGGCGGTGTTGCCGGCAAAGCCGGGGTCGGTATCGGTGATCTCCAGCTCCACGAAGTTGGGCGGCTCCACGGAGAAGACGTCGCCCTTGTAGGAGCTGATGGTGCAGACCATGTTCTCCTTGACGAAGCGGAAGTTGTCCCCCAGCTTCGAGCCGGAGACGGGCTCCTGCTCATACGTCTCGGGGTCCATGAAATAGTAGAGGTCGCCGTCCTGATAGAGGTACTCGGCCTCCTTGCGCTCCACGAACGCCTCCTCGAACTTGGCGGTGGGGTTGAAGCTTGTCTCGGTGACGGCGCCGGTGATGAGGTTCTTCATCTTGGTGCGCACAAAGGCCGCGCCCTTGCCGGGCTTGACGTGCTGGAATTCCACGACCATCACGGGCTTGCCCTCGTACTCGAAGGTCTTGCCGTTCCGAAAGTCGCTGGCGGTGATTGTTGCCATGTTTGTATCCTCCCGTAGGTTTAGTATTCGTAAATGGCGGGTCAAAATGTAAATCTAATATATTTTAGCGCATCCGCGCCATAATTGCAAGACTTTTTTACGCGAAGTACACTGAAAGCTCCTTGGGCAGGTCCGTGAGGTCGAAGCAGCCGTCCTCGGTGAGCTCGATGACGTCCTCGATGCGCACGCCGAAGCGGCCGGGGAGGTAGATGCCGGGCTCCATGGAGATGACGTGGCCGGCCTTCAGCACCGTCTCGCTCCTGGGGGCGCAGTTGGGGAACTCGTGGATGTCGATGCCCACGCCGTGGGAGAGGGAGTGGCTGAAATATTCCCCGTACCCGGCCTCCGCGATCACCTTCCGGGCCACGCCGTCCAGCTCCTTCCCCGTCATGCCGGGTTTGGCGGCCTTGATGGCCTCGGTCTGGGCCAGGAGGACGGTGTTGTAGACCTTGACCATCTCCTCCGTGGGCTCGCCGATGCACACCGTGCGGGTGGTATCCGAGCAGTAGCCCCGGTAGAGCGCGCCGAAGTCCAGAGTGAGGAAGCCCTTTTGCAGCACCACGTCACGGGGCTTGCCGTGGGGAACGCTGGAGAGGCTTCCGGAGACGACGATGGGGTCGAAGGACTTGTCCTGGGCCCCGAGCTTCAGCATCTGGCAGGTGAGCTCGGCGGCCAGCTCCTTCTCCGTCATGTCCGGCCGCATGAGGGCCATGGTATTCCGGTAGGCCTCCTCCGCGACGCGCTGGGCCTTTATGAGGATGTCCATCTCCTCGGCGCTCTTGACGGCCCGCAGGTCCCGGAAAAGGGCGGAACCGGGGACAAATTCCGGCTCCAGCTTCTTCCGGAGGGCGGTGTAGGCGGCGTAGCTCAGCGAGCCCTCCTCCACGGCCAGCTTTGTCACATTGTGGGCCTTGAAGTAGTCGTTCATCAGCTCGTAGACGGGCTTGCCGTTGGAGCAGACGACCTCCACCTCGGTGATGGAGCGGCTGGCCTCCTCAAAATACCGGGCGTCGATGAAAAGCGCCGCGTGGCCGTCGCCGCAGATGATGAGCTCCCCGGCGGAGGAGGCGAAGCCCGTGGCGTAGTAGCGGTTCTGCTCCGAGGTCACGAAAACGGCCTGGGCCTCGCTGTTCGCCACGGCGGCGGAGATCTTTTTCACGTTGTTCATATGGATGCACTCCTTTTTTGTGGTTTCTCCCGGCGGAAGGGCAGCTCGAAAAAGTACCGGACCGCCAGAAAAATATTGGTAAATTTAATGGGCTCCACCAGGAGCATACGGACGCCCGCCAGGTTGGCGGCCACGGTGTCGGTGTAGATCTGGTCCCCCGCCAGGGCGGCCCTTTCAGGGGGCGTCCCCGTCCGCGCCAGGGCCTCCCGCACCCCGCGGGGGCTGGGCTTGCCGGCCCTTTTGATGTAGGGCACGTCCAGGAGCTTCGCGAACACCTCCGGGCGCTGGCCCTTGTTGTTGGAGACGATGAAAAGCCCGATGCCCGCCGCCTTCATCCCCCGCGCCCAGGCCGTCACCGGTTCTTCCAGGGTCAGGGTCTTGTAGGGGGCGATGGTGTTGTCCACGTCGAGTATCAGCAGCTCCACGCCCAGGTCCCGGAGGACTTCCGGCGTTATGTCAACTACCGACCGGAATTTTCGCTCCGGCAAAAGGGAAAAGCTCATAAATCTCCTCGCAGTACAATAAAATATTCCAGTCAAGCTCCATATCACGGGCATTATATCACAAAAGAGAGGAAATGTATATGCCGGAAACAAAAATTTATCTCTCCGCGCCGGCGGAATTTGCCGCCGAGGCGTCCCTCCACGGCCCCGTGTCCGTCATGGCCTATCGGGTGGGGCGGGACAGGCACCTCTACCGCTCTCCCCTCCCCGCACGGCGGTTCGCGCTCATGGAGGTGGACGGCAGCTCCTTCACAGGCTTCGGGCCCCACCGGGCGCTGATCGGCGAGCTCACCGGGGAGGCCCGCCGCCGGGGGTACCGGGGGCTTCGTCTCGCCCTGCCACGGCCCACGCCCCAGCTTTGCGCCTTTGCCGGGGCGCTGGACGCCGAGGCGCGGCGGCTGGGCCTCGCCCTCTTTCTGCCGGAGTCCTACGCCCACGCCGCCCCGGCGGCGCGGCTCACGCTCCCGGCGCAGAATACCGCCGGGACCTTCGAGGGCAGGCTTTCGCGGCTGTGCGCCCTGTACGGCCCCGAGCGTCTGGCCCCGACGCTGGAGCGGACCTACACCGACTTCGCCCTCCCCGCCCGGACAGGCCGCGGGACGGCTCTCCGCAATCCCCCGGCCCTCCTGGGGACGGCCTTCCACTCGGCCCAGCTGTGCGCAAATTACGCCTCCTACGCCCGGGCCGGCCGGGCGCACCTGGTGGTCTGGGACGACCTGGGGACCCTCCGGCGCAAGCTCTCCGTCCTGCGCGGCCTTGGCGTGGACGCGGCCTTCCTCTACTACCCCCACGCGGCGGACCTCCTCCCGGCGCTCCTGGGGCAATAAAGTCACAAAGTTTTTCCTTTTTCGGGCGGTAAGTTTATGTAGAATAAAGGTTGAAATCCTCCCCGCGGGCGCTATAATGTGTGATGCTCAATCAAACTATTGGGAGGCATCTTCCGTGACCCGCGACCTCACCGCCGGCAATCCCATGAAGCTCCTTCTTGGCTTTGCCCTGCCCACGCTCTTTGGGCTCCTTTTCCAACAGATGTACAACATGGTGGACACCATGATCGTCGGCAAGCTCCTGGGCTCCCAGGCGCTGGCGGCGGTGGGGGCCACCGGCTCCATCAGCTTTCTCGTCATCGGCTTCTGCTCCGGCGTGTGCGGGGGCTTCGCCATTCCCGTGGCCCGTGAGATGGGGGCCGGGGACCACGAAAAGCTCCGCCGCTACGTGGCCAACGCCGTGTGGCTCTCCGTCCTCTTCGCCGCCGTCATGACCGTGGCCACCGGCCTTGCCTGCCGCCGGATCCTCACCGCCATGCACACCCCGGCGGACATCATCGAGGATTCCTACCGCTACATCTTCATCATCTTCATGGGCATCCCCGTGACGTACCTCTATAACCTCCTGGCTGGCGTCATCCGTTCCCTGGGCGACAGCCGCACGCCCGTCTATTTCCTGGCCCTGTCCTCCGTGCTGAACATCGGCCTGGACATCCTCCTCATTCTCAAGGGGAACATGGGCGTGGCCGGGGCCGCCGTGGCTACCGTGGTGTCCCAGGCCGTCTCCGGCCTTGCCTGCCTTGTGTACGTGCGGCTCCGGTTCCCCATCCTGCGGCTTTCTCGGGACGAGCTGCGCCTTCGCGGGCGGCTGTGCCTGGATCTGCTGGGCATGGGCATCCCCATGGGGCTTCAGTATTCTATCACCGCCATCGGCTCCATCGTCCTCCAGTCGGCGGTGAACCGGCTGGGAAGCCTCTACGTGGCCTCCGTCACCACTGGCTCCAAGGTCACGGGGCTTCTCGCCTGCCCCTTCGACGCCATGGGCGGGGCCATGGCCACCTACTGCGGCCAGAACTCTGGCGCGGGCAAGCTGGAGCGGCTGAGCCAGGGCGTCCGGGACTGCTCCCTTCTGGGGCTCATTTACTCCGTCGCCGCCTTTCTCGCCATGCTCCTGCTGGCGCCCTTCTGCGCCAGGGTGTTCCTGGACCCCACGGAGTCGGACGCCGCGTCCATCGTGGCCCTGGCCAGCCAGTTCATCAAGATCAACACCGCTTTCTTCTTCCCCCTGGCGCTGGTGAACATCGTGCGCTTCTCCATCCAGGGCATGGGCTACAGCGCCTTCGCCATCCTGGCCGGCGTCTTTGAGATGCTGGCGCGCTCCCTGGTGGGCAAGCTCCTGGTCCCGCCCTTCGGCTACACCGCCGCCTGCTATGCCTCCCCCGCCGCCTGGCTCGCCGCCGACGCCTTCCTCATCCCCGCGTGCGTGTGGTGCATCCACAGGCTGTACGCGCATCGGCGTTTGCAGCCGGCCTGACAGGGCGCAAAGCCCCTCCCTCCGGGAGGGGCAATTTTGTCGGGGGTGGGTGCGGTTTATAGGAGCCGCTCTGTCATCCTACGCTCGCTTCCCCCCCTGCCCCCCTCCTACGAGGAGGGGGCCCCGAGACGGGGGCGGGTGCAATTTATTGGAACTGGTCCAAAAACGCATCTATTTTGCCCCTCCTACGGAGGGGTGGCGCGAAGCGCCGGGGTGGTGCCGCGATCCGATTATCGGAAGCGTCAGTTACGCCCAACGGGCTCGAATACCCCGCCGCCGCGGCGGCACCCCATCTCCGGCCTAAGAGCCGCCGCTGCGCGGCGGTTGGCCTCCGAAACACGCCTGCGGGCGTAGTTTTTCCGAAAAAGGGGTCAAGGGGAATAAGGATGCGGCGCTTTGCGCCGCGTTTATAAAATTTGCGCCGCAATGCGGCGCATCCTTTTTGACCCCCTTTCCGGGAAAGGGAGGTAGGGGGGATTCGAGCCCCCGTCAGCCTCCCCCTTGGGGGAGGTGGCGCGAAGCGCCGGAAGGGTCGCCGCAGCGGATAATCAAATCTGCGGCGAAGCCGCAACCTTT
>CANQSD010000010.1 GCA_947626385.1 uncultured Oscillospiraceae bacterium
GTCTGCGGCTGTTACGTCCAGGACGGCAAGATCCAGCGCGGCTGCAAGGTCCGGGTCATCCGGGACAACGTCATCATTTTCGACGGGGAGCTGGCGTCCCTCCGCCGCTTCAAGGACGACGTCCGCGAGGTCGCCTCCGGCTACGAGTGCGGTATGCAGGTCGACAAATTCAACGACGTCAAGGTCGGCGATATCATCGAGTGCTTCGTCATGGAGCAGATATAACGAACCACAATATTTTTCCAAGGGTCCCCCTTGGAAAAATATTTTATGGGGGACTTCCGATCCCGTTTTTGCCCGGATGTACGGAAGGTAGGGGAGCAAGCATGAATATAGAAATAGTGCCGTTAGAAAAAGTAGTAATCGATGGGATTCCTGTTTATTTGGGAATGAAGCAGTCTGCCGTTGAAGCCGCGATTGGCAAGGGTCAAATTGCGGGAAAACGACATTACTTCTTTGACAGCAATCTGGCGATAGATTACGACGAAAGCAAAACGGTTGAATTTATCGAGTTTTTGGGAGGCATCGATGGCCCTTTGCGCCCTATCCTATATGGGGTCTCCGTGTTTGAGTCCCCCGCCGATGAGCTGGTAGATTTGTTGCGGCAAAAAAATGGCGGGGAGATCGATGATACGGAACGAGGATATTCCTTTGCGTTTCCGAATATCGGCGTAGGCATTTACCGTGAAATACGGCCGTCCGATGTGGCGGAGATGATAGAAGAGATGAAAGCTGACGGTATCTCCACCGAGGGCAACGAAGAGTTAGCAAAGGATATGCGAAGAGCCAACCATTGGGCAACGATCGGAATAGGCGCTGCCGGTTACTATCGCTAATTTTCTGTTTATCGATGTAGTTAACCTGTTTTTGAACCATGGAACTTGAAAGATCGGGGAAAGGAGGCGTTCTCATGAGCCGCGTCCTTCTGCTTGCTGCCGAAAAACCGCTGCCGCTTTTGGAGCCGCATGGTACGCGGACCTTGTCCGGCGGGGGCGTTACCGTCGCCGCACCGGGATTTTCGGTGTCGGAGCACACATACTATCAAGCGGCGGTGGAGGCGCTGGGCTTTGCGATGATGCCCTTCCGGGCCGAGCTGGACCTTATTGCCTGTGAGGACGATCTTCGCTGTCTCACGGCGTATATCCGCGAAAGCTTCTCCCCCGGCGAGGCGCTGGAGCTCTGGTCCCTCTGGGTGGGGGACGGCGGCGGGGAGCGGCCCCGGGTTCGCCGCTGCGCCCTCCGGGAGCTGGACATGAAGACTCTGCGCTTTCTCTGCGAACCTCAGTACGAGCCCGATTACACCGGGGACTTTCCGGAGGGGCTCATATCCCAGATTTGTCTGACCGTCACGGTCTGAAAGGAAAAAAGTATGCCATCCAATCATTTGAATCGTATCAACGAGGACATCCGCCTGTGCATGGACAAGCTTTTGCGGGAGGTGAAGGACCCCCGCATCCACCAGGGGCTTCTCTCCGTCACGGCCTGCGAGGCCACGGGGGACCTTAAATATTGTAAGGTCTACCTGAGCGTCCTGGGGCTGGAGGACGAAAAATCCCTGAAGCAGGGCCTCAAGTCCGCCTCCGGCTGGCTGCGGCGGGAGCTGGGCCAGCGCCTTCGCCTGCGCAACACCCCGGAGCTCACCTTTATCCTGGACCGCTCCATCGAGGAGGGGGCGCACATCAACTCCATCCTGGCGTCCCTGGATATAAAGCCGGAGGAGGAGACGGACGATGACGCGCAGTGAGGCCGCCGGGTGGCTTCGGGAGCACGACGGCTATCTCCTCCTGACCCACACCCGCCCCGACGGGGACACCCTGGGGTCCGCCGCCGCGCTGTGCTCGGCGCTGAGACGTGCGGGGAAGACCGCCTGGTTGTTTCCAAATCCCGAGGTGACGGAGAAATTCGCCCCTTTCCTGGCCCCCTTCTGGGCGGAAAAGGGATTTGTTCCCAACTATGTAATCAGCGTGGACATCGCCTCCCCCGGCCTTTTCCCGGTGGGCTTTGAGGGGAAAGTGGACCTGGCCGTGGACCATCACCCCTCCAACACCGGCTTCGCCTCCTGCACCCTTCTGGACGACAAAGCCGCCGCCTGCGGCCAGATCGTGCTGGAGCTCGTGGAGCTCCTGGCCGGCGGGCCGACGAAGGAGGAGGCGGACCTTCTCTACATCGCCGTCTCCACGGACACCGGGTGCTTCCAGTACGCCAACGTGACGGAGGAGACGTTTTTGGCCGCCGCGAAGCTCGCCCACGCCGGGGCCGACACGGCGGGCCTCTCCCGGCTCTTCTTCCGCACCTTCTCCCGGGCGCGCCTTGCCCTGGAGGGGGCGGTCTACTCAGGCCTGCGCACCTTCCACAACGGCGAGATCGTGGCCAATCTTGTCACCCTGGACATGGTGAAAAAGGCCGGCGTCACGGAAAACGACATGGACGACCTGGCCGCCCTCGCGGGCAAGCTGGAGGGCCACCAGGTCAGCGTCACCATCCGCGAAAACCCCAACGGCACCAGCCGCGTCTCCCTCCGCTCGGGCCGGCGCGTCAACGTCTCCCAAATCGCCCAGCACTTCTCCGGCGGCGGCCACGCCATGGCCGCGGGATGCACCGTCAAGGCAACCCCCGAGGAGGCTTTAGCGGCGCTGCTGCCGCTTATCGAGCGGGAGCTGGAGAAAAACTGAGCGCCGGGGAGCGGGCCGCCAAGAGAGGCGGCCCCTACGGCGTTGACCGAAGATAATATGGAAACAGTAGGGGCGGGTTCCAAACCCGCCCGCCCCCGCCGCAGCGGATACTAGGTTGAGCTTTTCTTATATTTTCCATAAATCGCACCCGCCCCCGACAAAGAGCCCTCCCTGCAGGGCGGGGAGGGGCAGGGGTGAGGTGGGAGCCGCAGGATTTTGACTGCTCGGATGAACGCACCCTCTCACCTCATCCGGTGCTTCGCGCCACCTTCCCCGCCCTGCGGGGAAGGCTTACCCTTCCGGTGCTGCGCCACCTCCCCCAAGGGGGAGGTTAAACAAGCACCACGATACTTTACTATACTAAAATGTTCCACGTGGAACATTTTAGTATAGTAAAGTATCCATCACCCCACCCCACTGACTGGAGGACGTTATGAACGGCATCATCATTATCGACAAGCCTGCCGGGTGGACGAGTCAGGACGTGTGCGCCAAGCTGCGGGGGGTGCTGCGGGAGAAGCGGGTGGGGCACTCGGGGACGCTGGACCCTATGGCCACCGGGGTGCTGCCGGTGTTCGTGGGGCGGGCGACGCGGGCGGTGGAGTTTGCGGAGAACGACCGCAAGCGCTACCGGGCCGCCCTGCGGTTGGGGGTCGTCACGGACACGCAGGATGTCACCGGCACGGCGCTGGAGACGCACGCTGTGACGGTTTCCGAGGCGGAGGTCCTGGCGGTTTTGCCGGAATTTACCGGTCCCCTGTGGCAGGTGCCGCCCATGTACTCCGCGGTGAAGATCGGGGGCAGGAAGCTCTACGAGCTTGCCCGGCGGGGCCAGAGCGTGGAGCGGCCGGCACGGAGGATCGAGATCTTCTCCCTCGCTCTCACCGGGCGGGACGGGGAGGACTACCTGCTGGACATCGAGTGCTCCAAGGGCACTTACATCCGCACGCTGTGCCACGATATCGGCCAAAGGCTGGGGTGCGGGGCGTGCATGGCCGCTTTGCGGCGGACGCGCGCCGGGGCCTTCGGCCTGGAGGACGCCGCCCCGCTGGAGACGGTGATTGCCGCCGGGGAGGAGGGCCGCGCCGGGGAGCTTTTGCGCCCGGTGGACAGCCTCTTTGCCCACCTCCCCGCCGTCACCCTGGACGGAGCGCGGGAGCGGAAGTGCCGGTGCGGGAATGAGTTTCCGCTGGGCGCGGCGGACGGGGAGTACCGGGTCTACGGCGCTGGCGGCGAATTTTTGATGGTGGGCCGGGTCCGGGAGGGCCGGATGACCACCGTGAAGAGCTTTTTTGAGGTGGTTTGAGTGGAAAAAGGACGGCGGGTCATCGCCCTGGGGTTTTTCGACGGGGTGCATCTGGGCCACGGGGCGCTTTTGAAGGCGGCCTCGGAGCTGGCCGAACGCTGCGGCGTGGAGCCGGCGGTCATCTCCTTTGACACGCCCCCCGGCAAGGCCATCGGCGGCGTGCCGGTGCCCATGATCAACTCCCCCCTGGACCGGGCGGACCTGATGCGCCGGCTTTACGGCATCGAGGACCTCATCTTCCTCCATTTCGACGCGGAGCTGCGGCACATGGCCTGGGACCGGTTCGTGGAGTGGCTGAAAACCGACTTCGGCGCGGTGTGCCTGGTGGCGGGGTACGATTTCCGCTTCGGCTACAAGGGCGCGGGGAACGCGGAGCTTCTGGCCCAAAAATGCCGGGAGCTGGGGCTGGGGTGCCACATCGTCCCGCCGGTGCTGGCCGGCGGCGAGCCCGTCAGCTCCACCCGCATCCGGGCGCTTTTGACCGAGGGGCGCTGCCGGGAGGCCGGGGAGCTCCTGGGCCACCGGCACATTCTCACCGACACGGTCCAGAGCGGCTACCGTTTCGGCCGGACCCTGGGCACGCCCACCATCAATATGCGCTTTGCCGAGGGCGTCCTGGACCCCCGCCACGGGGTCTACATCGCCGAGGCCCACATTCTGGGCACCGGCGAGCGATTCCCGGCGGTGACCAACATCGGCGTCCGTCCCACCGTGGGCGGCGAGAGCGCCGTCACGGTGGAGAGCCACCTTTTGGGGGTGGACCGGAACCTCTACGGCCAGCCCATCAGGGTGGAGTTCTACCGGTTTTTGCGGGACGAGATCAAATTTGACCGGATAGAGGACCTGCGTGACCAGATCCGTTCCGACGCCGCCCGGACCCTCCGTTTCTTCGACCGCCACCCCATTGATCCGTTTGATTACCCGGAGTGGAGGAGGTGAAAGGGGGAGGAGGCTCCCCTTCGTAAGGGGAGCTGTCGAGCGAAGCGAGACTGAGGGATCGAAGGTATCGATACTGCGTTTTCCTCCCACGCTCGCTACCCCCCTGCCCCCCTCCTACGAGGAGTGGGGCGAAAAAGGTTTGCGCCGCTATGCGGCGCAATTTTTATTTGCCCGCGCGGCGGGGGCGACCCGGGAGGGGCAAAAAAGGGACGGGCGGGGGTTGGCCCGCCTGTCCCTTTTGAAATGCTTACAATATGCTTAAAAATACTTGACAAGCGCTTTGATTTGTGGTATAATACGGAGGTCAGTTGGCGTAGGCGGAGCGGAGGGAGCGGAGGGCCTCGTTGTAGAGGGTCAGGACGATGGAGCCGCCGTAGGCGGAGGAGACGGTTTGGGCGGCGTCGTTGGCGTCGCGGAAGCCGGCGCGGCCGGCGTAGCCGTTGATGATGATGTCCACGAAGGCGTTGAAACCCTTCATGTTCTGGGAAAACTGATTGTTGAAGTCAGGATAGGCGTCCACCGTTTGCTGCGGCGTTTGGGACAGCGGGAGGACGATGGGAACGGAGGTGTACCAGGGGTCATCCGTGAAGGTGCGCTCGGGGTGGCGCAGGACGTCCAGGGCGATGGCGTTGGAGAAGATGCGCATCCCCTCCTGGCCCGCGGGGCAGGTGTACTGGAATTCCATTGCCTGGGCTTTGGGGCCCACGATGAAGGTGCCCAGGTACTGGTGGCAGTAGGTGGTGTAATTCCCGCCGCAGAGGTCCCACATCTCCCGGTAGGCCGCGTCGGAGATCTGGGGCCACTCTTCGCCGTTGAAATCGAAGGTCGCGAAGTCTCCGTTGGCGTTCATCTTGATGAATTCATCGGGGCCGTAGCTCATGAGGATCCGGCCCTCCTTGGTGAAGAGGTAGTCAAAGAGCGTCAGGGCGGCGTTGAGCTTGTTTTGGTCGCCGTTGATGCCGAGCCTGGAGATCCCGATGCCCTGGATTTTCACGTCGCGCCAGTTTTCGGCGAAGCGGAAGAAGGCCTCGCCGCTGCCGTCGTTCCAGCGGGCCACGGGCGTCAGGACGGCCCGGAACGTCTCGCCCGGCTGGAGGACGGTCTCGTTGTACGCGGTCTGGTTCTGGCTGTAATCGAACTCCATGAAGGCGGAATCGTCCGACAGGAAGTCGACTGTTTTGACGGTCGTATTCCCGTCCAGGATCTGCTGGGCGATGAGGCCCTCCCGGGCCATGGCGTTCATCCGCTCCATGGCCTTATATGCCTCGGGCTCCATGCGGGCGTCGTGGAGTGCGCCGTCGGCGCCCACGTAGCTGTAATTAAAGTTGGAGTCAAGGCCCCGGACGCCGAAGAGCTGGCCGGCCAGCCGGAAAAGGTCCACCTGCCGTTGGTTGGTGGACGTATCCCGGACGGTGAGGCCCTGGACGGTGTCGGTGCCGTTGAGGGTCTGGGGGTTGGAGACGACGCACCGCAGCAGCGCCACCAGCTCGTCGGCGTCCCAGGCGGCGTTCTGGCCGATGAAGAGGTCGGCGCGGCGCGTGCCGTAGTAGCCGCCGTAGGCCTTGTCGATGTAGTCGCGGAGCATGTTGACGGCGTCCACGCCGGACATGGCGCCCCGGGCGTTCATCAGGGCCACGATGTTGCCGCCGGCGGCGTCGTAGTCCTTGGTGACCGTCTCTACGCCGGCGCCGTTGGGGCGGACCACGATGACGGTGACCTCGCCGGCGGTGGGCATGTAGGGCTGGTAGACGGGGGTCAAGGTCCTATTGCTGGAGCCGGCGGTAAATTTGCCGCTGCCGTTGAGGAGCTTCTCCACCCAGTCGGTGCGCATCAGGGGCACGCGGGTCACGTCGTCAAGGCCGTCGGCGTAGGGCAGGTAGTAGAGGCCGCCGTCCACGGGGCTCAAAAGCGAGGCGTAGGACACGGGATCAGCCGCCATGAATGCCTTGAGATTGGGCATTTCATCGAGATAGTCGGAAAGGTCCACGAAGTCACCCTCCGGGCCGGCCTTGTTGAAATCCGAAGCGGAGCCCACAAGCACATCCACCTCGTCCAGACACTGCGCCCAATACCCGTACTCACCGGAGGGGGAGTTTCCCGCTCGATAGATGTCGATGAAGTCCAGGGAGAGGCGCTTCTCCAGCTCCTGCCAGGCGGGCTTCAGATCGCCGGCGTAGTAGGCCACGCCGTTGGCGAGGGCGATGCCGCCTCCGGCGGTTTCCCAGTCAAAGGAGATGCCTGTTTTCGCGCCGCCGTAGCCCACGGCCATGCGCAGGGAGGTGCCGGCGGCGTAGTCGAGATTGGAGGCGGAGGAGCCGGAGGCGTTGAAGGTGGGGTCGAGGTGAGCGCAATATTGCCATCCCATGTCATAGCCCATGTAGTACCAGTAAAGGGACATATCATACGGATCGAGGAAGAAATCGCCGGGGGCGCCCTCCAGGCTGAAGAGCCAGCCGCCGTCGGACGCGGGCTTCAGGGGGACGTTGTTGACCGTCCCGGAGGTCTTGGCCCGGTAAACGTCGCTGCCGTAGGTGTACAGGGTCAGGTCCGCACTGACGTTCACCCCGTTCCCGCTGGGGCTTTCGAGGATGAGACTGCCCGAGATGGGGTCGAGAAGGCTCTCCTTGTAGGAGACGGGGAAGATGTCGTCCGCCCACTCAAAGGCGGAGCCAAGCTCCTTCACGCCGTCTTCTGGAACGGTCCAGGAGGGACGGCCCATGACGGCATCCGCCAGGTAGACGGCGTCCACCCGGTAGGAGTTGGCGGCACTCAGATACTTGCCGCTGGCGGCGGCAGTGACCTCCGCCCAGGCGGTGCCGGCCTCCAGGTCCGCCCCGCGGTCGGTGACGGTCACAGAATCATAGGAAATGCCGTTCTGGTTGCAGTAGCCGCGCACGGCGCTGGTGAAGATGATGTCGTCCGGGGCCTCGCCGGCGGCGAAGCCGGTGTCCGTGGTCTTCCAGCGGTCCGGCTCCCAGCCGTCCTCGGTGAGGGTGTAGGCTGCCTTCACCGTGGCCCTGTAGGAGGTGTCTCCATAGGGGGCGGTGAGGGACAGGGTGAGTTCCTTGGTATAGGTCCCGTCCTCGGGGTCGAAGTCGTCGTCCTCGGAGACGGTCTCCACTGTCACGTCGGTGATCTCGTTTTCCTTCAGGAAGTCGTCCCGCTCCTGGGCGGCGGACTGAAGCTCCCGGCGGGAGGGGCCCTCCAGGGTCCAGGGACCGTCCTCGGCGCGCTCCACCGAGGTGAGCCTCCAGTCATCATCCTTCAGGGCAAAGGTCAGGTCGTAGGTGAGCTCCGTCTCCACGGGCTTTTCCGTGCGGACGGTGACGGTGAGGGTGTCGGCGCCCTCCTTTTTGTCGGTGGAGCGGTCCAGGACCTCGTAGCTTTCGATCTTCGGTTTTCCCGGCAGGAAGGCGTCGCTGCGGCGCAGCTTGGAGACAAGGTCCTTTTCCTCCAGGGGCTTGGGGGAGCAGGCCGCGAGTAAGAGGACGGCCAGGAGGGCGGCGAGGACCGCCTTCAGAAGATGGGCCTTGCAGTGGTTCATATCGTTTCCCTCCACATGGTTGTATCGGCACGTCTCCCGGGGGAGGCGGGGAGCACGGCGGGTCAGGCGGAGGCGCCCAGGAAGCCCTTTTCGAAGGCGCGCTGGACAAGGGCGGCCAGCTGGGCGCGTTCGGTGTTGTCAGAGGGGACGAGGCGGCCGCCGCTGCCCAGGAGGATGTTGTTGGACACAGCCCAGGCGAGGGCCTGGCGGTAAGCGGGGTCGACCTCGGCGGCGTCGGTAAAGTCCTCAAGGCACGCCTCATTCGCGGTGGGCCGGGACGCGACGTTCCAGAGCATCCAGATCAGCTCCTGGCGGGAGATGCTGTCGGCGCCGTCGGTGAGGCCGTTCAAGTGGCCCCAGGTCATGCCGGGGCGCATCCAGTCGCAGGGGACGGCGGGGTCGACGTCGGAGGTGTCCACGCCGGAAAGGCGGGCCATGACGGTGAGGGCGGTGCCCAGGTTCACGGGAAGGTGGGGCTCGAAGGACGAGGGCCCCGTGCCCTTCATCACGTCGTGGGCCAGGGTGAAGCGGACAGGCTCCAGCATCCACTCCTGGTCAAGGTCGGTAAAGCGGGAGACGTCCAGGGAACGTGCGGCCTCCTCCAAATCAAAGAAATTCACGGTGTAGGAGAAGTTCCCGTCCGCGCCGGAGGCGGTCCTGAGGCCGGAGACGGTGACGGTGTATTGACCCGCGTAGGTCCCGTCCCGCTCCGGGCGGAAGATGATGCAGTTGGACACGCCGCAGCCGCTTGTCTCCACGTTGAAGTAGGCGCCGGACTCCCCGACGGAGTTGTCCGCCTTGGAGAGGGTCCAGGTCTCGCCCTCGAGCTCGCCGGTAATGGTGACGGTGACGTTGTCCGGGGAGGGCGCGGCGAATTTTTTGGGGTTGAGGGTGACGCTCCATGCCGTGTCGTTCCGGAAAAGCGACTCATCTGTGGGGAAATTTCCGGAGGCGGGCCAGGCGATGAAGTCGTAATCCCCCACGGCGGCGCTTTTGTCAAAGGCGTACATGGCCGTGTAGGTGCCTAAGCCGGGGCGCTGGCAGAAGCCGAAGCCCGTGGAGGCCATGGCGGGGTTCAGGGCCCAGCGGCGGTGGCCAAGGCGGTCGATGTTTCTGGTGTCCGTGTCGTCGACCCACATGTCCACGTAGGACGCCAGGTCAAGATACATGGCGGATGACCAGGCGATGTTGGACTGGCCCGCGCCGGTCTTGCCGTCGGCGTTGATGGAGGAGGCAAGGCCGGGGACCGTGCCGGGGGTATGGGTCAGCTCCCCCAGGAGGGCGTCGGTGTACGCCGCCGCCTGGGCAAGCCCTGTGTAGTCGTCCCGGAGGTCCACGGGGGTGAGACCCGCGAGGGCCCGCAGGTCGTTGAGGCGTTCCAGCGCGGCATTGAGATGGGACCGGGAGGGCGCGCCCGCGTCCTCGTAGGGGGCGGTGAGGTCCGGGGCCGAGGCGTAGAGGTCGCCGGGGTCCACGGGGGTCTCCTCGGCGAAGAGGAGGACAATCTCGGGGACGGTCAGCTTTTTGGAGCCGGCAAGGCCGCTCTCCAGCACCCGGACGCCGTTTTCGGCGCGGGCGGGCGCCACAGGCGTCAGCGCCAGGACCAGCAAAAGGGTCAGGAGAACGGAGAAAAGGCGTTTTACGGAACGTATTTTCATGATGGGGCCCTCCAAAAATAGATGATATCGACGGGACGATTCAGGAGAGGAAGAGATAGTCTGTTACGTCGTCGATGCCCCGGTAGTACCAGACCAGGTACACGTCATAGAAGCTCAGAAAGAAATCGCCGGAGGCGCCGTCCAGGGTGAAGACATAGCCGTAGCCGTCGGGGTCCCGCGTCAGGGTGGCGGTGACCGTTCCGGAGGTCCTGGCCTGGTAGGCGCCGGTATAGTCGGCATAGCTCAGGTCGGCGTTGACGCGGATCTCCGTGCCGCTGGCGCTTTCGAGGGTGATGCCGCCCTGGACGCCGGCGCCCCAGGTGTCCGTGCATACGGCGGGGAAGGCGCCGTCCTTCCACGTCAGGTCAAAGCCCAGATCCTTCACGCCGTCCTCGGGGACCGTCCAGTAGGAGCCCTCCACGACGGCGTCCACCCGGAAGACGGTGACCTCACGGACGACGCCGCTCTCCCTGGAGACGGTCACCTCCGCCCAGGCGGCGCAGGCGTCCAGGTCCTCCCCGTAGTCGGTGACGGCCAGGTCGTCATAGAAGATGTTGTGTTCGTAGGCGTAATCATAGACGGCGTCGGTAAAGACCCAGTCCTCGGGGCCGGCGGCGGCGACGGTCGTGGATCTGAGGAACTCCGCGCCGCCCTCGGGGACGGTCCAGGCGGTCCCGCTCAGGACGGCGTTTACCCGGTAGATGTCTGTGAGGAGCAGGCCGCCGCTCTCCTGAGAGACGGAGACCTCCGCCCAGGCGGCGCCGGCCTCCAGGTCCTCCCCGCGGCCGGTGACGGACGCGGAGTCGAAATATCTGTAGTAGTAGAGGCCCTGGTCGATAATGAGATCATACACGGCGTTGATGAAGAAGGAGTCGTCGGGGGCCTCGGAGGCGGTGAAGCCGGAGTCCGTGGTCCGCCAGCGGTCCAGCTCCCAGCCGTCCTCGGTGAGGGTGTAGGCCGCCTTCACCGTGGCGTTGTAGACGGCCGCGTCGTAGGGGGCGGTGAGGGACAGGGTGAGGGCCTTGGTGTATGTACCGTCCTCGGGGCCGAAGCCGTCGGTCTCGGAGGTGGTCTTCACCGTCACGTCGGCGTCGGGGTGCTCTTGGAGGAAGTCGTCCCGCTCCCGGGCGGCGAATTGAAGCGCCCGGCGGGAGGGGCCCTCCAGGGTCCAGGGGCCGTCCTCGGCGCGCTCCACGGAGGTGAGCCTCCAGCTGTCGTCCGTGGCGGTGTAAACGAGGACGTAGGTGAGCTCAGTCTCCACCGGGTCCTCCGTGCGGACGGTGACGGTGAGGGTGTCGGTGCCCTTCTTTTTGTCGGTGGAGCGGCTCAGGATCTCGTAGCTTTCGATCTTCGGCTCTCCGGGCAGGAAGGCGTCGCCGCGGCGCAGCTTGGAAACAAGGTCCCGCTCCTCCAGGGGCTTGGGCGAGCAGGCCGCCAGTAAGAGGGCGGCGGCGAGGGCGGCGAGGAGCGCCGTCAAAAGGTGGGTCACGCGGTGGTTCATGGGCGATTCCTCCTCAAATGATCTGTCTGTACGCCTCCGGGGAAAGGCGGGAGTCACAAATGGCGCAGTTTTGAAAGGACGGCCTCAAAATAGTCCGGCAGGGGGCAGGAGAGGGCCATGGGGCGGCCGTCGGGGTGGATGAAGCGAAGCTCTTTGGCGTGGAGGCACTGGCCCTCAAGGCCGGGGACGGGCTTTTTGGCGCCGTAGACGGTGTCGCCCAGGATGGGGTGGCCGAGATGGGCCAGGTGGACGCGGATCTGGTGGGTGCGGCCGGTCTCCAGACGGCACCGCAGGTACGTGAAGCCGGGAAAGCGCTCCAGGACCTCCCAGTGGGTGACGGCGGGCTTGCCGTTTTTCTCGGTGACGCATTGCTTTTTCCGGTCCGTGGGGTGGCGGCCGATGGGGGCGTCCACCGTGCCGGCGTCCTCCCGGAGGTTCCCCACCGCCACGCACTCGTAGGTGCGGGCCAGGGTGTGATCGGCCAGCTGGGCGGCCAGGAGCTTGTGGGCGGCGTCGTTTTTCGCGGCGATGAGAAGGCCGGAGGTGTCCTTGTCTATCCGGTGGACGATGCCGGGGCGCAGGACGCCGTTGATGCCGGAGAGCTCTTCGCCGCAATGGGCCATCAGGGCGTTGACCAGGGTGCCGCCGGTATGTCCCGGCGCGGGGTGGACCACCATGCCCTTGGGCTTGTTGACCACGATGACGTCCGCGTCCTCGTAGACCACGTCCAGGGGGATGGCCTCCGCCGTCACCGAAAGGGGCTCCGGGTCCGGGATGTCCAGGGTGAGCGTGTCGCCGGGGTCCGGGCGAAAGCTCTTCTTCACCGGCCGTCCCCGGCAGGTGACGCGGCCCTCCTCCAGGAGCTTCTGGACGAAGGCGCGGCTCAGGTCCGGCAGGGCGGCGGCCAAAAGCGCGTCCACGCGGCCGGAGTCAGCGGCTGTCAGCGTCGTCTTCATGGCGGTCCTCCAGGGCGTGCTTTTTGGACCGGTCCTCCCGGAGGGCGCGGACGATGTAGAGGACGCAGAAAACGGCGGCCCCCACGTCGATAAAGGTGTCGGCCAGGTTGAAGACGGCGAAGCTCACAAATTCCGTCTCGAACATATCCACCACGTACCCCAAAAACGCCCGGTCGATGAGATTGCCCAGGTCGCCTCCCAGGATGAGGGCCAGCATGGCCTTCTCCCAGGGCGTGAATTTCCCCTTGACGAGGCACCACACCAGCGCCGCCGCCACGAGGGCGGAGACGACGGCCAGGACCCAGGTGTGCTCGGACAGCAGGGAGAAGGCCATGCCCGTGTTGCGCACGTGGGTGAGCCGGAGGACGCCGGGGAGGAAGCGCCGCGCGCCCCCCAGGGCGATGTGGGCGGCGACCCATTTTTTCAGCAGCTGGTCCGCCGCGCAGCAGACGGCGGCGATAAGAAGGTAGAGTATAAGCATAAAGAAACCTCTAAGACGCGAGGGCAGCGGACGCTGCCCTCGGGGATATAACGGATAGGTGCGGGATCAAAGGGATTTCACCACGTTGGCACAGCGGTGGCACAGCTCCGGGTGGTCGGGATCGTGGCCCACGGTGGGGGAGCGCATCCAGCAGCGCTGGCACTTGGGGTCCTCGCAGGGCTCCACGGCGATAGAGGCGGCGCCCTCTTTGAGGTCCACCTTAGAGACGATGAAGATCTCCGCGAGGCTCACCGGGGGCAGGTCCGCGAGGAGCTTTTCACCCTCGCCGGTGAGGGTGACCTTGGCGTCCAGGGGCTTGCCGATGATCTTGTCGCGCCGGGCCGTCTCCAGCGCGCCCAGGACCTCCGAGCGCAGGGAGATGAGCTTTTCCCACTTCCGGGCGTCGTCGCCGTCGAAGGCAAGCTCCGGGCGGGGCTCGGGCATATCATTGAGCATGACGTGGCGAGGGTCGGCGGACTTGTGGTGGGGCATGGCCTGCCAAATCTCGTCGCTGGTGAAGGCCAGGATGGGGGCCAGGAGGCGGACCATGGCGTCCAGAATGGCGTAAATGGCGCTCTGGGCGCTGCGGCGGGAGAGGCTGTCCGGCGCGTCGCAGTAAAGGCGGTCCTTGATGATGTCGAGATAGAAGCTGGACATCTCCACCACGCAGAAGTTGTGGACGGCGTAGCTCACCTGATGGAACTCATAGCGCTCGTAAGCGGCGAGGCACTTTTCCACCAAGGCGTTGAGCTGGACCATGGCCCACTTATCCAGGGGGAGCATATCCTTGAACGCCACCGGGTGGTCCGGGTCGAAGCCGGCGAGGTTGCCCAGGATGTAGCGGGCGGTGTTGCGGATCTTCAGGTATTTATCGCTCAGCTGCTTGAAGATGTTCTCCGAGCAGCGCATATCGTTGCGGTAGTCGGCGCTGGCGGCCCAAAGGCGGACCAGGTCCGCGCCGTACTTTTTGACGATGTCCTCCGGGGAAATGCCGTTGCCCAGGGACTTGTGCATGATCTTGCCCTCGCCGTCCACGGTCCAGCCGTGGGTAAGGACGGTCTTATAGGGGGCCGCGCCCTTCACGGCCACGGCGGTGAGGAGGCTGGACTGGAACCAGCCGCGATACTGGTCGTTGCCCTCCATGTACATGTCGGAGGGCCAGCAGCCGGGGGCGTCCAGCTCCATGGAGGCGATGTGGGTGGAGCCGGAGTCGAACCAGCCGTCCAGGGTGTCCGTCTCCTTCTCGAAGTGATGGCAGCCGCACTCCGGGCAGGCGAAGCCCTCCGGGGCCAGCGCGTCGGCGTCAAGCTCGAACCAGGCGTTGGAGCCCTTTTCCCGGAAGAGGGCGCTGATTTTTTCGATGGTTTCCGGCGTGCAGATGGGCTTGCCGCAGTCCTTGCAGTAAAGCACCGGGATGGGAAGGCCCCAGTGGCGCTGGCGGGAGATGCACCAGTCGGCGCGCTCGCGGATCATGGAGGCGATGCGCTCCCGGCCCCAGTCGGGAAGCCAGGTCACGGCCTCGGCGGCCTTCACCGCCTCCTCCTTGAAGGCGTCCACGGAGCAGAACCACTGGTCGGTGGCCCGGAAGATGATGGGGTTCTTGCACCGCCAGCAGTGGGGGTAGGAGTGGGTGATGTTCTCGCTGGCGAGAATGGCGCCGCAGGCCACGAGGTCGTTGAAGATGGGCTCGTGGGCCTTGAGGACGCTGAGGCCCTCATACTTCCCGGCGTCGGAGGTGAAGCGGCCGGAGTCGTCCACGTTCACAACGAGATCCTGGCCGGAGGGGATCTGGGGGTATTTCTGACAGACGAAGAAGTCGTCCGCGCCGTAGGCCGGGGCGGTGTGGACACAGCCGGTGCCGGCGTCCAGGGTGACGTGGTCGCCCAGGATCACAAGGCTCGTCTGGTCGAAGAGGGGGTGCTGGGCGGTCATGAGCTCCAGGTCCGCGCCCTTGAACTCGGCCAGGACTTCTGTAGCCTCCAGGCCGGCCTTTTGGAGGACGGATTCGGCGAGCTCCTTGGCCATGATGTAGACCTCGCCGTTGGAGGCGCGGGTCAGGGTGTAGTCGTAGGAGGGATTGAGGCAGATGGCCAGGTTCCCGGGGATGGTCCAGGTGGTGGTGGTCCAGATGACGAAGTAGATGTTGTCAAGATGGGCGATGCCGGAGAGCTTGCCCAGGTCGTCCTTGACGCGGAATTTGACGAAGATGGTGGTGACGGGGTCCTCGGCGTACTCAATCTCCGCCTCCGCCAGGGCCGTCTCGTCGTGGGGGCACCAGTAGACGGGCTTCTTGCCCTTGTAGATGTAGCCCTTGCGGTACATTTCGCCGAAGACCTTGACCTCCTCGGCCTCGAACTTCGGGTCCATGGTGAGGTAGGGGTGGTCCCAGTCCGCGAGATACCCCAGGCGCTTGAACTCCTCCCGCTGGATGTTCACGAAGTTCCGGGCGAAGTCCTCACAGGCGCTGCGGAATTCCGGGACGGACATGGCCTTGCGGTTGAGCTTTTGCTGCTTGATGATGGCGGATTCTATGGGCATTCCGTGGTTGTCCCAGCCGGGGGTGAAGGGGGTGCGGTACCCGGTCATGGACTTGTAGCGGACGATGAAGTCCTTGATGGCCTTGTTGAGGGCGTGGCCCATGTGCAGGTGGCCGTTGGAGAAGGGAGGGCCGTCGTGGAGAATGAAGGCGGGCTTGCCCTCGTTGCGCTTGAGCATCTCGTGGTAGAGATCCAGATCGTTCCAGCGCTCCAGCATCGCCGGCTCACGTGCCGGGAGGGAGGCGCGCATGGGAAAGTCGGTTTTCGGGAGATTGACGGTGGCGTTGTAATCCTGTGCCATTTGGGTTTCCTCACTTACTTTTTAGATACTTAGGCATACTACCGAAAAAGGCCCTTACGGCCTTTTTCGGATGAAAGCTTATTTCTTTTTCTTCCCGGTCTCCTCGGGGTAGTTGGCGCCGAACTGGAGGTCGGAGAAGTCGAACTTGGGGCGGGGGGTGGCGCCGTCGTCCTCGTCCTCGTCCCAGACGCGCTTGGTTTCGCCGGCGTTGGAGTAGATGCGGCGGACGGCCTCCAGGTCGATGCGCTTCGTGCCGGCGTCCGGGTCCACGGGCCGCGGGGGAAGGTCAGGCTCCGGCGCGGGAGCGGGCTCCGGGGCAGGAGCGGGGGTGGGAGCGGGTTCGGGGTCGGTTTCGGGCTCCGGGGCGGGGGCATCGGAGGCCTCCGGGACGGCGCGGGGACGCTCAGGCTCCGGGGAGAAGACGGGCTCGTGCTCCTCCGCCGGCTGGGGCTCCTGGCCCTCCGGGGCGCCGCCGAACTCGGCGGTGACGGTGTCCAGCTTGTCCAGGAAGCTGCGGTACTGGTCGATGATCTGCCGGGACGCCTGGACGAAGGCGGAGGTCTTGACCTTGGCGGCCTCCAGCTTCATGTCCTCGTGGCTCAGGTCCTCCAGGACCCTGGCGCGGGACTCGTCGGAGTCCTTGGCGGCGGCGGAGAGCATCTCGTCGCACTTTTGCTTCGTCTCGGCCATCATGTCGTCGCTCATCTTCTGGGCGGTGAGGAGGGCCATACGCATGGCGTCCTCGGTGGAACGGTACTCCTCCACCTTCTCCACCAGCACCTTGAGCTTGCCCTTCAGGACCATGTTGTCCTTGTAGAGGGCGGCGTAGTCCGCCGTGAGCTGCTCCAGAAAATCGTCCACAGCCGTCATATCGTAGCCGCCGAACACGGCCTTGGCAAACTCCTGATTCTGAATGTCCTGAGGTGTCAACATTACCCTATTCCTTCCTTTCACGCCTGCGCGTAATTTCTAGTCTGCCGGCCCCGGTCTTTAAAAGTAAAGGCCGTTATTTTCCAGCTCGTCGATGAGGTCGCCCATCAGGTCCACGTTGTAGGGGGTGATGAGGTAGGTGTTCACGGCGACCTTCTTGATCTTGCCGTCCTGGGCGTAGGCCACGCCGGAGAGGAAGTCCAGAAGCCGGCGGGAGATGTCCTTGTTGGTCTGCTCCAGATTGAGGACCACGGTGCGCTTTTCCCGGAGGTGGTCGGCGATCTCGGCGGCGGCCTCAAAGCGGTCGGGCTTCACCAGGACCACCTGGAGCTGGGTGGTGGCGTGGATGTTCACCACGCGGTTGGACTCCCGGCGCTCCTCCAGGCTCGACCCCGTGGGGACGCGGGTGGGGGCGGCGGTGCGGGGCGTCACGGGGATCTTCTCCGGCGCCCGGGGGGTAAAATCCTCAAATTCGTCGTCCTCGTCGTCATAGGGGCGGGCAAGTTTCTTAAGCTCGTTGATGAATCCCATGATAGTTGCCTCCTGGCCTTTCTTAAGTTAGGTGTAGTGGCGCCGGCCGAAGATGGCCGAGCCCACCCGGACCATATTTGCGCCGCAGGCGATGGCGTCCTCAAAATCGGCGCTCATGCCCATGGACAAAATACTCATAGTAACATTATCGTATTTTTTTGCGCGTATGTCAACAAAAAGGTTGCGTGTTTGCACAAAATATTGGATGTTTTTTTCCCGGTCGCCCGTATTTGGGGGGATGGTCATGAGGCCCAGGACCTCCACGCCGGGGATGGACGAGGCCGCGGCGGCCATTTCGGGGACCGCCTCCGGCAGGGCGCCGGTCTTGGACGGCTCCCGGCCGATGTTGACCTCCAAAAGGACCCGCTGGGTGATGCCGAGAGCCTGCGCCCGGCGGCCGATGAGCTCTAGGAGCTCCAAAGAGTCCACGGACTCGATGAGGTCGGCCCTGCCCACCACGTTTTTGACCTTGTTTTTCTGGAGGTGCCCGATGAAATGGAGGGCCGCGCCGGCGTAAGCGCCCTGAGCGTATTTTTCCTCCAGCTCCTGGACCCGGTTCTCGCCGAAGGCGCGCACGCCCGCGTCGAAGGCCAGGCGCACCCGGTCGGCGTCGTTCATCTTGGAGGCGGCCACCAGCGTCACCGGATGGCCGGCGCGTTCGGCGGCGGCCTCCACACGGGCCAGGACCGCTTTGGCGTTTTCAAAGACCGCGTCTGTCATCGCTCCACCACCGCCCCGTCGTAGAGGGAGGCGGCCCGGACGATGACCTGGTCGTTCACACGAAGGCCGCCGCGCGTCTCCTTCACCATATACAGGTCCGCCGTCTCCGTGAGGACGGTCACCGGGACCTCACGGGCGCGGACGCCCTCCAGAATGTAGACCACCGTCTGGCCCTCGTCGTTGAGGTGCAGGGCCTCCCGCGGGACGCTGACGCCGGAGAGGGTCCCGAAGACGATCTCCGCCGTGGCCTCCCGGAGGGCCGCCGTGTCCTGTAAGTACCGGTCCGAGGAGAGGACCACGCAGCACTCGCCCTCCTCCGGCTGGCTGACGGACTCCACCCGCATGGAGACCTGGGCGGCGTAGGTCCGGGAGAAGCTCAAGTTCACCTGCTTGCCGGGGGTGAGGCGCAGGGCGCTTTTCTCGTCGAGGACGGTGACATAGTACCACCGGATGCCCCTCGCCAGACGCCCCACGGCATCGGCCTCCGGGTCGCGGGCCTCGGAAAAGAGGGCGCGGAAGCCGGAGGGGGTCAGGTCCTGAAGATCCTCGGGGCCCAGGTCCTCAAAGCCGTCCACGCTGAAGGAGAAGGTCCCGGCGAAGGGGGCGGTGAGGCGCTGGGTGTCGCTCTCGGCGCTCTGGGCGAGGGCATGGAGCTCGGCCTCCAGCTCGGCGATTTCCGCCGCCTCGTTGCCGGAGGAGAGGGCGGAGCCGGAGATGATGTAGGCGTCCACGTCCCGCTCCACGCTGTAGAGCTTGCCCAGGTCCTCCGACAGGACCAGGCGCGACAGGTCCCGGATGGCGGAGCCGGAAAGCTCGTCGTCGGTCTTGCCGTTCATGACGGCGGTGAGCTGGCGGATGCGCAGCTGGATCTCGCTGATGCGCTGGGCGCGCTCCATGGCGGCGGCGCCGGAGTAGCGCACGGCCACCGTCTCGCCCTTGGAAAGACGGGCCCCCTCGGTGGCGGTGACGGCCAGGTCCGCGCCGGAGGCGGTGAGGACCTCCTCGTCCCGGACGATGAAGCCGGCGGTGTCCACGCCGTCGTGCGTCTCCATCCCCACGGCCTTCACGGTCCGCAGGGGATCGCGGACGCCCGACAGAAAGGAGACGCCCAGATACGCCATGACGGCCACGAATACCAGCACCGCCACGAGCCTGATGAGCGAATCGCTCCTCTCCACAAGGGCACCTCCTTCCGGACAATATCTCATCTATTATAGCACATTCTTTCACCGTTGTCCAACATAATTGTGAAAACCGTGAGAAATTGTGTGAACTGTGAGAAAAAACCTGCGCGTGAGGGACGGAGAGAGGTTTGACAAGTATTTCCCGCCGTAGTACAATGAGAAAAAGAAAAAGCGTTTTGGGAGAGAGGGGCAGTCATGAAAAAGAAATTTGGGAAGGGGCTCGTGTTTGCCCTGGCCGCCGCGTCCTTCATCATCGCTGTGCTGGAGGGGCTCATCTATTATGGAGTATACGGGGGCACGCCGCTTTTCGAGCTGATCCTGGTGGTGCAGAACGGCATCAAGGCGTTCCTCTTCACCCCGGATATCCCGGCACAGGAGGTGCTGGCGTCCCTCCAGGGCGATGTGGGGACGTGGCAGTACGTGGTGGGGTGCGCCTATGTGGCGGCGGTCTTCATCGCGCCGCTTTGCACCGCCACCGCCGTGGTGAGCACCGTTGAGCTGCTGCTGCGGCGCGGGGCCCATATCTCCGGCGGCAAAGCGCCGGTCACCCTGGTCTACGGCTGGAGCTCCACCGCCCAGTCCATCCTGCGCAAGCACACCAGGGAGGCGGGGGACGTGTACCTCATCGCCGACAAGACCCTTACCAATGCCCAGCAGCTGGAGCTGACGCGGCACAATGTGTTCCCGTGCTCGGCAAAGCAGGAGGCGAGGCTTTGGAAAAGGGCGGGGCGGATCTTCCTCCTGGACGAGTCCCCGGCCAAAAATTTTTCCCGGTACGCCGCGCTCCAGCGGCGGTGGGAGGAGAGCCCCGCGGCCCTCTCGCCCAAGGTCATCTGCGCCTGCGAGGACGCGGGCGTGGGGGATCTCATCACCGCCTTCCACGATGAGCGCGTCCGCCGCTCCCCGGCCGCCGGGGTGCTGCCGGTAAGCCTTTTCGCCATGGCGGAGCTCCAGGCCAAGGCCGTGTGGGAGGCCTGCCCCATCAGTACCTACAACTTCGGACCGGACTTTCAGGGGCCGGAGGAGCGGCGCTATGACGTGAGCATGGCGCTGGTGGGTCTGGGGACCTTCGGGCAGAGGCTCCTGGAGCAGGCGGTGAGCCTGGGCGTGCTCAGTTCCACGGGCCACACGCGCTTCGATGTCATCGACCGCGATGCCGGGGAGCTGCTGAGCTTTTTCAAAAGCGCCTTTTCCCCGGCCTATGTTCAGGTGGACCGGGAGGCGGGGACCCTCACGGTCCCGGCGGGGAACGCCGACGGGTCCCTGACCATCCGTTTCCATCCCTGCGACGTGGACGACGGCGATTTTCTCCCGCTGCTGCGGCGGTTGAACGGCGAGCACCCCTTCACTTACGCCGCCGTGTGCCTGCGGGACACCGACGCGGCCCTCCGGTGCCTCAACCGCCTGGACCGGGTCCTCAGGGAGAGCGGCCGGGCCGTTCCCGTGGCCCTGCGCATGGAGGCCGACCCGGAGCTTGCCGCCTATTTCAAGGGAGAGACGCCCTTCTTCGGGAGGGTGTTCCCCGTCTGCGGCGAGGCCGACCGGCTGACGCTGGAGCGCCTCGCGGCCGAGGACGCCTACGCCGGGGCCGTCCGGTTCAACCACATTTACAACCGCTTTGCCGCCGCCCTGGACGGCGGCGGCGAGCCGGAGGGCACGGCGGAGAGCCAGTGGAGGGCGCTGGAGTCCTTCAAGCAGCGCTCCAGCCTCTTCCAGTACCTCCACCAGACGGTGAAGGCCCAGCGCCTGGCCTATGAGCGGGGCCGGGAGGAGCCCTTTACGCCGGAGAAGCCGGCGGAGGCGGGGGAGTACGAGGCCCTGGGCCGGCCGCCCCTGACCGATCCCCTGGCGCTGGAGTTTGCCAGGATGGAGCACCGGCGCTGGTGCTATTACATGGCCGTGAACGGCTGGGCCTACGGGGAGAAGAGGGACAACGCCCGGCGGCTGAACCCCTGCATGGTGACCTGGGAGGCGCTTTTGCGCGGGGACCAGCGGTACACCTGCCAATACGATACAACGCCTTACCGCGTTCTGACGCGAAAAAACGGGGAGGAATGAGCCGTGGATTATGAATTTTTCATCAGCTACCGCCGCGCCGACACCCAGGCGGCGCAAAAGATTTGGCGGGCCCTGCGGGACCGGGGGCACCGCGTCTTTTTCGACACGGACTCCCTGGACGCCGGGGATTTCACGGAGAACATCCGCGCCGCCATCGAGAGCTGTGAGATCGTCGTCGCCATCCTGACGGAGAGGAGTCTGGAGCGGATGTTCCGGGACCCGGAGACGGATATGGTGCGCAAGGAGCTGGAGTTTTGCCGCGAGGCCCGTCAGCTGGTCCAGTTTTTCATGCTCCTGAACGACCCGGCGGCCCGGAAGGGGCAGCTCTACGACATCCTGAAGCGGTACGAGAGCGACGAGCTCATGCGCTGGATCGCCCGCCAGAACATCACCGAGTTCCAGGGTGAGGACGAGCCCGCGGACGGGGTCATGGGCATCGCCGGCGTCTGCGGGAAGATCCTCCAGGCCAAGGCGGACAAGGTCCGCGCCCTGCACTTTGAGGAGCAGCTCGGCAAGGAGCGCAAAAGGCTCACCTACTACGGCAGGACCCGCCGTGAGGAGCGCGATGGGAGCCGTTACCCCTTCGGGAAGGGGCGGCTGGTGGAGGACGGGAAGCCGGAGGGCTATCTGGTCTACGACGGCGAGTGGGAGGGCGGAAGCCGGCTCGCCAATCGCCTCTCCGGCTTTGGAGACGTCTATATCCGGAACCGGGACGGACGGCGCATGATCTACCACGGCCACTGGAGCGAGCTCCTGTATGACGATCTTGACGGGGTCCTCTATGACGACGACGGCGTATCCGTCAGGTACCGCGGGCCGTTCCTGAAGGGGGAAATGCTCGGCGCGCGCAAGGCGCGGTATACCGGCGGCGGGCGCGTCTATCAGTTCGAGGGGCGCTATGACAGCCTCTATCACGTAAACCCCGTTTACGGCGAGCTTCGCGTTGCCCACGGCGGCATGGAGGACGTCTTTTTCGGGAACGTTCAGGAGACCGCGTACCCCTTCCACACCGTCCGGCCAACCTTCGGGCGCATGGAATACGCCAACGGCACGGTGTATGAGGGCGAATTCGGCGTCTGCAAGGAAAAATCTGTATGGGAAGGCTGGGGCGCGGCGGAGATCCCCGCGCCGGGCTTCCTGCTCCGGGTGGAGTGCGCCTTTGACGACGGCCGGCCGGCCAAGTCCGATGAGCCCGCGTCCGTCAGCGTCCGGCTTGAGGGCGAGACGGAGTTCCGGCAGCTTGTTTACGGCAGCGCGTTCCCCTATGCCCGCGCCGCCGACGGCGCGTTCCGCTATCTTGACGGGACGGTCTACAAGGGCTCCTGGGACGGCGAAAAGGGATGGGCTTACGAGGAGTCTTCGGGCTTTCGGCGGATACACAAGCCCAAGGGCGCCTTTTTCGACGCGCAGGGCCGGGAATTCACCCCCACGAAGGAGCAGCTGGACTTCTACGACGCCCAGGGGAAGGCGCTGATCCGGCCCCTGCTGGAGTGGTCGGACGACAGGACGGCGGAGGAGCTGACGCGCGGCGAGCCCCTGCCGCTGGTGTGCCCGGAGGCGGCCCCGGAGGAGCCGGCGGCGGACGGTATCTGGAACGAGCCGGAGCTCCAGAACGAGTTCACGACGATCCTGAACATGGCGCGGAGCATGGGCGTGCCCGAGGGCGTCACGGCGAAGGACGTGGTGGACGCCATCCTGGCAAAGCCCGCGCTGGCCGGCCAGTGGCAGGGCCTGGGGAGCACAGCCGAGCGGGAGGTCTTCCTGCTGAGCAAGGCCCCGGACATCGTCATCGCGCTGCTCACGCGCTGAGCGGACGCGGCGGGGGATAAAAAAACCTATCCAAATGATCCGCAGTTTGTCGAAAAAGGCCGTTGGCCTTTTCCGGCAAAGAGGAACAGCAGGAAACGCCTCCTCGAATTCCGCAGAATTCGAGGAGGCGTTTCCGCACGTTTTCCCTTGGCGTTTGAAGGCCGCGAAGCGGCCTTCAAACGCCAGATCTTTTAGTCCGTGACGTAGGGCAGGAGGGCAATCTGCCTTGCCTGCTTGATGGCGGTGGTGAGCTGGCGCTGGTGCATGGCGCAGGTACCGGTGGCGCGGCGGGGAAGGATCTTGCTGCGCTCGGAGAGGTACCGGCGGAGCTTGGCGGTGTCCTTATAGTCGATGTGCTGGCACTTGTCCACGCAGAACTGGCAGACCTTGCGGCGCTTGCGGGCCTGGGCGGGACGGGCCGGACGGGCTTCTCTCTCGTTGGTCATTGACGTTAACCTCCTTTTTTCAGGTTATATGAAGGGTAAAATGGTTCGGGTCAGAACGGCAGGTCGCCGTCGTCGTCGGTGAGGTCGGCGAAATCCGAGCCGGGAGGGGAATAGCTTCCAGCGCTGCCGTAATTGCCGGGCGCGGGGCTGTTTCCGCCGCCGTAGCTCCCGCCGTAGGAGCCGGAGCCGTAGCTGCCGGACTGGGGGGCGTCGGAGTAGGAGCGGTTCTGGTTATAGCCGCCCTGATTGTAGCCGCCCTGGCTGTCGCTGTCGCGCTTGGAGTCGCCGAAGTAGACATTGTCGGCGACGATCTCGGCGGAGCGGCGCTTGTTGCCCTCCTTGTCGGTCCAGTCGCGGATCTGAAGGCGGCCGGAGACGACGGCCATGCGGCCCTTGCTGAAATACTTGCTGACGAACTCGGCGGTATTTCTCCAAGCGACACAGTCGATGAAATCCGTTTGGCGGTCGCCGTTCTCACTGCGGCCGAAGTCTCTGTCCACGGCCACGGAGAAGGACGCCACGGGAATCCCGGCCTGGGTCCGTCTGAGCTCCGGGTCGCGGGTGAGGCGGCCCATGATCACGATGTGGTTGAGCATTTCGCGTCCTCCTTATTCCGGCTGAACGGTGACAAGGGCACGCATGACGCCCTCGGTGATGCCGAGAACGCGGTAGAGCTCCGCGGGGAACTCCGGGGCGGACTGGAACTTCACCAGCACATAGTACCCTTCGGGCTTGTCGTTGATGAGATAGGCGAGCTTCCGCTTGCCCCACTCCTCAATTTCGCCCAGGGTGCCGTTGGCTTCGATGAGGCTCTTGAACTTCTCCACAATGGCGGCCGTCTCCTCCTCGTTGAGGTCCGGGTCAATGATGTACAGAAGCTCATACTTTTCCGCTGTCTTTGCCATATTTTTGCACCTCCTTTTGGACTTATGGCCTTCGCGGCGAACGAAGGCAAGGTTGCCCGTGACTACGGGCTTATAAATTATATCCGAAAACCCGGAAATGTCAAGGATTTTTTCAAAAACTTCTCCACAGATGACAGTTTTTTCCGCAAAAAGGTATTGACTGGAAGACGCGGTTGGAGTATACTGTATTTTGCGCAAAAAGTCGACATCGACCGGAGCCCATGGGTCCGGTCCAGCTGTGCCGCGGGGGGTCCCCCGCGCTATGGAGGTTCAAGTCGTGAGAAATGTAACGCTTTCCGGCGGGCTCGAGATGCCCCTTGTTGGCGTGGGCACCTTCCTGCTCTCACCTGACGACGCGCAGGCCTCCGTCGGCGAAGCCCTCCGGGCGGGATACCACCTGGTGGACACCGCCAACGCCTACATGAACGAAAAAGCCGTGGGCCGCGCCCTGCGGGCCTCCGGCCTCGACCGGGAGGAGGTCTTTCTGGAGTCCAAGCTCTGGCCGGCCTTCTACGAACAGCCCGACGGCGTGGAGCGCGCCATGGCGCGGCTGGGGGTGGATACGCTGGACCTGATGCTCCTCCACCACCCCACCCGCAACTACATGACGGGCTACACCCAGCTGGAGGAGGCCCAACGGGCCGGACACATCCGGGCCATCGGCCTTTCCAACTTCTCCGTGCCCCAGCTGGAGTACGTCCTGCGCCGGTGCCGCATCCGGCCGGAGGTTGTGCAGGTTCAGCTCCACCCGTATATGCAGCAGCGGGAGCTGGCGGCCTTTTTAAAGCGGGAGGGCATCGCCCTCCAGGCGTGGTATCCCCTGGGCCACGGGGACGAAAGGCTGCTGAAGGAGCCGGTCTTCACGCGCCTCGGGGAAAAATACGGGAAGACCCCGGCGCAGGTGATCCTGCGCTGGCATCTGGACGCCGGCCACGGCTTCGTGGTGGGCTCCAGGGACCGGGCGCACCTCAGGGAGGATCTGGACATCCTGGACTTCTCCCTCACCGGGGACGAGCTCGCCGAGATCGCCGCCCTGGACCGGGGCTACTCCTACTCCTCCACCACCCAGGCCATGCTCAACACCTATTCGCTCTTCGTCCCGCCGGTGGCGGAGCAGAAATAGGGCTGGCGAAACCTTTTTGACCTCCCCCGTGGGGGAGGCGGCGCGAAGCGCCGGAAGGATTTCCCCCGTCCCAGCCTTCCCCGCAGGGCGGCTGCGCCCGCAGGCGCGTTTCGGAGGCCAACCGCCGCATAGCGGCGGCTCTTAGGCCGGAGATGGAAGGTGGCGCCCGCAGGCGACGGATGAGGTGAGTGCGTTCATCGGAACCGCTCAAAGCCCTTCGGCGCCCACCTCACCCCTCCCCCTCCCCGCCCTGCGGGGAGGGCTCTTTGTCGGGGGGTGTGGCGTTTTTTCGTAACCGCTCTGTCATCCCACGCTCGCTGCCCCCCTACCCCCCTCCTACGAGGAGGGGGCTAAAAAGGTCTGCGCCGCTATGCGGCGCAATTTTTTATAAAGGCGGCGCGCAGCGCCGCATCCTTATTCCCTTTGACCCCTTTTTCGGAAAAAGGGGTGCCGCCGCAGCGGCGGGGTATTCGAGCCCGTTGAGCGTCGCTGGGGGTTTTGATAATCGGATTGTGGCACCACCCCGGCGCTTCGCGCCACCCCGACCTAGGAGGGGCAAGAGTGGGCGCGTTTTCGGAACCGTTCCGATAAACCGCACCTGCCTTCGTTTCAGAGCCCCCTCCTCGTAGGAGGGGGCAGGGGGGGCAGGGGGGTAGCGAACGTCAGATGACAGACCGGTCCCGATAAAACGCACCCGCCTCCGACACGTTAGCCCCTCCAAGGTCGGGGACAGCCGCGAAGCGGCGGGGGTGGGCGGGTGGGGAATATAAGCGCCGGAGGCGCAGACTTTTTCCCGCCGCCGCGCGCTCCCCTCATCTCCTCGCCCGGAAAAACTCCGCCAGGAGCTCCCGGCACTCGGGCTCCAGGACGCCGCCGTAGACCTTGATCTTGCGGTCCAGGGGCTCCAGGAAGAGGTTGAAGAGGCCGCCGCAGGCGCCGGCGCGGGGGTCTCGGGCGCCGTAGCGCAGCTCGGTAAGGCGCGCGTTGTAGACGGCGCCGGCGCACATGGGACAGGGCTCCAGGGTGACGTAGAGGGCGCAGCCGTCCAGCCGCCAGGTGCCCAGGGCGCGGCTGGCGTCGCGGATGGCCTCCAGCTCGGCGTGGGCGGTGGCGTCGCGCTCCTCGGTGCGGTTGCGGCCCCGGCCGACGATCCGGCCCTCCGGGTCCGCCACCACGGCCCCCACAGGCGTTTCGCCGGCCTCGGCGGCCTCACGGGCCAGGGCCAGGGCCTCGCGCATATAAAATTCAGGCGTCATGGGGCCTCCTTTTGTATAAACCGGCTTGGTTTGGGCGAGAATAGCTTCAAACAAGACCGGGAGGGTTTGACATGAAGGTTGCCGACATTATGAACGATTCCGTGGTGTCCATCTCCGAGGACGAGACTGTGGCGCTGGCCTCGCGGCTTTTGAGCCGCCACAACGTGGGGTCCCTGCCGGTGGTGGACGGCGGCGGGGCGCTGCGGGGGATGGTGACGGACCGGGACATCGTCCTCCGGTGCGTGGCCACGGGCCGAAGCCCCCGGGAAACAAGCGTGGGGGAGATCATGTCCCGCAGTCTCGTGACGGTGAATCCCGGCGACGAGGCCGCCCGGGCCGGGGAGCTCATGGGCACGGCCCAGGTGCGCCGCCTCCCGGTGACCCAGGAGGGGAGGCTCGTGGGCATCGTGAGCCTCGGGGACATGGCCCGGGTCACCATGCTCAACGACGAGTCCGGCCGGGCGCTGACGAAGATATCGTCCAATTTGAGGCAGCTTTGATAACGGTTTGGGGAAGGCGCGGCCTTCCCCAAATTTTTTGTGGTCTTACGGCCTTAACCCCATGCCGCCCTCCAGGGTGAGCGTCTCGCCGGAGAGGTACTTGAAATCGCTGGTGGCCAGCTGGACGCAGACGCGGCCGATCTCGCGCTCCGGATCACCGTAGTGGCCCATGGGGGGCATATGGACGTTGGCCTTGAAGGCGTCGGGGTAGGCGTCCTGGAAGTTCTCCAGCTGGGCGGTCCAGGCCAGGGGGCAGATGACGTTGACGTTGATGCCGTCGCGGCCCCACTCGGTGGCGGCGACACGGGAGAGGCCCCGGATGCCCTCCTTGGCGGCGGCGTAGGCGCACTGGCCGAAGTTGCCGAAGAGCCCCGCGCCGGAGGCGAAGTTGATGACGCTGCCCTTCGTCTCTTTGAGATAGGGGTAGCAGGCCTTCATGTAGTAAAAGGCGCTGTAGAGCCCGGAGTAGAGGGCCAGGTCGAACTGCTCGGTGGTGTGGTCGGCCAGCGTCACGCCGGAGGCCGACGCCTGGGCGTTGTTGATGAGCACGTCGATGTGGCCGAAGGCGGCCACGATCTCGTCCACCACCCGCTTCACCGTCGCCTCATTGTCCGCGCCGGCGCTGATGTCCGCCTGGACGGGCAGGACCCGGATGCCGTAGAGACGCTCCAGCTCCTCCCTGGCGTCCGTGAGCTTTTTCACGTTGCGGCCGGTGATGACCAGGTTCGCGCCCTCCTTGGCGAAGGCGATGGCGATGCCGTAGCCGATGGAGCCGGCGGAGCCGTCCTTGAGGGTGGCGCGTCCGCCGCCGGTGATGATGACTGTTTTGCCTGTGAGCTCTCCCATGGTGGTTACCTCCTTGCATTTGTCCATATTATATGCGTTTTTCGCGATTATTACGGTGAAAATGGAAGACCCGGTTGGGGATCTCCAAAATGAGCACGATGCCCAGGACGATGGCCACGGCGGCACGGATGGCGGCGAAGCCCCGGGTCAGGGCCTCGGAGGTGTTGCCCATGACGAGGTAATAGGCCGTCCAGTAGACGCCGGCGCCGGGGACCAGGGGAATGATGCCGGAGACGAGGAAGACGGTGACGGGGCACCGCCGCCAGACGGCGCAGACGCGGGAGCTCAGGGTCACCAAAGCGGCGGCAAAAAGCGTCGCCTCCGTGGCGGAGAGGCCCAGGGCCTCCAGAACGTCCACGGCGAGAAAGCCGAGGCCCCCGATGAAGGCGCACAGGGCGTAATACCGGGGCGGCACGCCGAAGATGAGGGCAAAGGCCACGGTGCCCACCGCGGCGGCCAGAAAATGGACGAGCATGGTCACAGCGGCACACCTCCCGTGATGTGGCGGTAGACGGTGAAGACAAGGCCCACGCCGATGGCGATGGACGCGAAGACGAGGAGCGCGTCCAAAAGCCGCACCGCGCCGGAGATGTAGTCCCCGTCGGCGATGTCCCGGATGCCGTTGGTGAAGGCAAGGCCGGGGACCAGGGGGATGATGCCGCCGATGATGATGTTGCCCAGCGACGAGCCCAGCCCCGCGTGCCACAGCGCCACGGAGGTCAACGTGACGATGGCACCGCCGAAGAGGTTGCCGGAAATTTTGGACATATGCGGGGCGCTGACGAACACCACGAAGACGTAGAGGAGCAGCCCCGCCAGGACGCTCGCCAGCGCGTCCGGAAAGCTCCCGCCGAACATGAGGCAAAAGGCGCCGGACCCGAAGCCGGAGGCAAGAATCTGAAGGATCGCCGGCGGGTCCGGCAGGGCGCGGATGCGGGCAAGCTCCCGCTTCACGTCCGGGAGGGTGTGGCGGCCCTGCTCGATCTCACGGGAGAGTTGGTTGATGGCCACCACCCGGGCAAGGCGCGCGGAGCTTACGCGGCTTTGCCGGACGCGGGCGTAGTGCCCCCGGTCCGTAAGGCCTGTGGCGAAAAGTCCGTTGGCCAGGACGAAGAAGTCCCGGTGCGCGTCGTCCACCCCGAAATACCGGGAGATGCGCTCCATGGTCTCCTCCACCCGGAAGATCTCCGCGCCGCTTTCCAGCAGGATATGCCCCGCCTCAAAGGCCGTCTCCAGCACCTCGTCCGTAGAATACCCCATCGTCTCACCTCCCGCGCGGCTGCCGTTGGGTAGAGGATACCACAGATGAGAGGATTTTTCAAGATGGAGTGTGGGGAAAAGAGGCCGGGGCGGGCCGCCGGAGAGGCGGTCCCTAAGACGGGGGAAACCCTTCCGCCTCGCTTCGCTCGGCACCTCCCCCAGGGGGGAGGTTATTAAGCTCCCCCCTGGGGGAGCTGTCGCGAAGCGACTGAGGGGTTCCCCCGCCTCGCTTCGCCGCCTTCGTTAAACCTTCGGACCGTATCCGGGTATTGGACGAAAAATTCCTTGACAACCGGGGCTTCCGGT
>CANQSD010000011.1 GCA_947626385.1 uncultured Oscillospiraceae bacterium
CCTATCCGCTGAAGTGATCCGCAGTATCACCGGCCGTAATTGGATATTGTCTTGTTTTAATTAGAGATTAGTATCAGAAAATCGCCCACCCCCTGCCCCCTCCCAAAGGGAGGGGCAACCGTGTCGGGAGCGGGTGCGTTTTATCGGGGCCGCTCAGTTTCGCAACCTTCGCTGCCCCCTGCCCCCCCTCCTACGAGGAGGGGGCTCCGGGACGGGGGCGGGTGCGGGGTATCGGGACCGTTCCGAAAACGCACCTACTCTTGCCCCTCCTAGGTCAGGGTGGCGCGAAGCGCCGGGGTGGTGCTGCAATCCGACCGCGCAGACATTCGTCGCCTGCGGCGACGCCTTCCCCTGCGGGGAAGGCAACCCTTCCGCCTCGCTGCGCTCGGCACCTCCCCCAAGGGGGGAGGCTAAAAAGGTTGCGGCTTTGCCGCACTTGTAAAAAATGCGCCGCTTTGCGGCGCGTAAAATTGAGCTTGCGCCGCAGGCGCAAACCTTTTTAAGCCCCCTCCTCGTAGGAGGGGGGCAGGGGGGAAGCGAAGGTGGGAGGACAGGGCGGGTTCGAAGAACGCGGGCGGGTTTGGAACCCGCTTTTACTTTACTATACTAAAATGTTCTACGTGAAACATTTTAGTATAGTAAAGTATTCTGTTCCCCTCCCCTTTCGGGGCGAAAAACTTGCGCTGCCGGGGTTGCATAACCGGGCGGGGGGTGGTAAAATAAATTGATTACGGATTTTTTGGGAGGTGCGGGTATGAAGCTTGTGGCGGTGGACGGAAACAGCATTGTGAACCGGGCGTTTTTTGGGGTGCGGATGCTCAACGCCCCGGACGGGACGCCCACCAACGCGGTTTTCGGGTTCCTCAACATCCTCCGGCGCATTGAGGCCGAGGAGGCGCCGGATGCTGTCTGCGTGACCTTCGACCTGCCGGCCCCCACCTTCCGGCATTTGCAGTACGAGGGCTACAAGGCCACGCGCCATGGGATGCCCGACGAGCTGGCGGCCCAGATGCCCATTTTGAAGGAGACGCTGGACGCCATGAACATCCGGCGCTACGAGCTTTCCGGCTGGGAGGCAGACGACCTTCTGGGGACCATCTCGAAAAAGTGTACCGAGGCAGGATGGGAGTGCGTGGTCTGCACCGGGGACAAGGACTCGCTCCAGCTGGTGAGCGACGCCGTCACCGTGCGCCTCGTCACCACCCGCATGGGCCAGACCACCACGCGCGCCGTGACGCCGGAGGTCTTCCGGGAGGAGTACGGCTTCGACCCCATCCATATGATCGACTTAAAGGCCCTGATGGGCGACATCTCCGACAACATCCCCGGCGTGCGGGGCGTGGGGGAGAAGACGGCCCTGGGGCTCATACAGCTCTACGGCTCGGTGGAGAGCCTTTACCAGCGGATGCCCGACATCCTTCAGGCCCCGGACAAGCCGGCCAGTCCCGGTCTTATCAAAAAGCTCACGGAGGGCCGGGAGCAGGCCATGATGTCCAAGGACCTGGCCACCATCCGCTGTGAAGCGCCGCTGGCGTTTACGCCGGAGGAGAACCGGGTCAGGGCCGTGGACAACGACGCCCTCTACCGCATCTTCGACCGGCTGGGCTTTGTGCGGCTCATGGAGCAGTATAAGCTCACCCCGCCGGCGCGGGAGGAGGGCGAGGCCCCGGTCCTCGAGGCGGAGTGCGTCACCGTGGAGGTGACGGACGAAGAGACGCTGGCGGGATTTCAAAAGGCCATTGCCGCCGCCCCGGTGGCGGTGCGGTTTTCCGAGGACATGGCCCTTTGCTGTGTCAACGTGGATTCTGACGGGCCCGAGGGCCTGGGGTTCATCCTGCGGGAGGGGACCCCGGTGTGGCGTCAGGCTCTGGAGGCTTTGTGTGCTGACAGCATACAAAAAGAGGGCCACGAGGTCAAGGGCACCCTCCGCAGGCTCATGGATATGGGCCTGGAGACCGGCGGCTGGGTCTTCGACGCCGCCCTGGCGGCGTATCTCATCGACCCCACGGCGGGGAGCTTCGAGCTGGGGGCCCTCTGCAAGCGCTGGTGCGGCTTTACGCCCATGGACGGGGCGGAGGAGGACGGGCAGTTCTCCCTCCTGGACGACGGCACCAAAGCCGCGGCGCGGCTCCTTTCCGAGGCGGCGGCGGTGTCGGCCCTGCGGGAGACGCTGGAGCCCAAGCTGGAGGCGTACGGCCTCACCTTCCTCTTCCGGGAGGTGGAGCTGCCCCTGTGCCCGGTGCTGGCGCGGATGGAGCGGGCCGGGTTCCTGGTGGACCGGCAGGCGCTGACGGCCTTCGGCAAGCTCCTGGGGGCGCAGATCGACACCGTGTCGGCGGAAATTTACGCACTCACGGGGAAGGAATTCAACATCAACTCCCCCAAGCAGCTGGGCGAGGTCCTGTTTGACGATCTGGGCCTGCCCGCGCCCAAGAAGACGGCCCGGGGGTATTCCACCAGCGCCGACGTGCTGGAAAAGCTCCGCTCCCGCCACCCCGTGGTGGGGCTGGTGCTGGAGTACCGGGAGCTTGCCAAGCTCAAATCCACCTACGCCGACGGCCTTGCAAAGGTCATCGGCCCCGACGGGCGCATCCACACAAGCTTCCAGATGACCGCCACGGCCACGGGGCGGCTAAGCTCCACCGAGCCCAATTTACAGAATATCCCTGTCCGGCGGGAGCTGGGCGGCGAGATCCGGAAGATGTTTGTGGCCCCCGAGGGCCGGGTCCTGGTGGACGCCGACTACAGCCAGATCGAGCTGCGTATCCTCGCCCACATCTCCGGGGATGAGCAGATGCGCAAGGCGTATCTCGCGGGCGAGGACATCCACCGGGCGACGGCGGCGCAGGTGCTGGGCATCGACCCCGAGGAGGTCACCCACGAGCAGAGAAGCCGCGCCAAGGCGGTGAATTTCGGCATCGTCTACGGCATCTCCGCCTTCTCCCTGGCCGACGATATCCACGTCTCCGTGGCGGAGGCGCGGGAGTATATCAACACCTACATGGCCACGTACAAGGGCGTGGCGGAGTATATGGAGCGCGTGGTGAAGGAGGCCCGTGAAACAGGCGTGGCCGCCACGCTCTACGGCCGCCGGCGGCCCATGCCGGAGCTGAAGGCCCAGAACTTCAACGTCCGCTCCTTCGGCGAGCGGGTGGCGCGGAATATGCCCATCCAGGGCACGGCGGCGGACATCATGAAGATCGCCATGGTCCGGGCGGACCGGGCACTGGCCGCCTCCGGGCTGGACGCGCGGCTCCTCCTCCAGGTCCACGACGAGCTGATCGTGGAGTGCGCCGCCGGGGACGCCGAGGCGGTCCGGGCGCTTTTGGTGGACGCCATGGAGGGGGCGGCGGAGCTCACCGTGCCCCTGACGGCGGAGGCCCACGTGGGCCGCAACTGGTACGAGGCCAAGTGATGGAGATCGTAAAAGCCACATACGCGCACCTGGACGCCATTATGGACATCGAGCGGGCGAGCTTCACCGACCCCTGGAGCCGGGGCGGCGTGGAGGCGTACCTCCAGGGCGGCTGCGGGGAAATTTTGGCGGCGGTGGAGGACGGGACGGTGGCGGGCTTCGCCATCTACCTGGTGGCCGCCGATGAGGGGGAGCTTCTGAGCTTAGCTGTCCGGGGGGACCTGCGGCGGCGGGGCACAGGCGGGGCGCTCCTCAGGGAGGTCCTGCGCCGCGCCGGAGAGCGGGGCGCGGAAAAAATCTTTTTGGAGGTCCGCAAGTCCAACCTCGCCGCCAGGGCGCTTTACAAAAGCGCGGGCTTCGCGGTGTGCGGCGAGCGGCGGGGGTACTATCAGGACCCCACGGAGGACGCGATTTTGATGGATCGGGAGCTTGGAGCAGATGAACATATTGGCCATTGAATCCTCCTGCGACGAGACCGCCGCGGCGGTGGTCCGGGACGGCAGGACGGTGCTGTCAAACGAGATCTTTTCCCAGGCGGATATGCACGCCCTCTACGGCGGCGTGGTGCCGGAGATCGCCTCCCGCAGCCACATCACCGTGATCTCGCGCCTCGCCGACGAGGCGGTGCGCAAGGCGGGGCTCACAAAGGCGGACCTGGACGCCATTGCCGTCACCGCCGCGCCGGGGCTCATCGGGGCCTTGCTGGTGGGGGTGAACTTTGCCAAGGGCGCGGCGCTGGCGCTGGGGGTCCCCCTCATCCCGGTCCACCACGTCCGGGGGCACATCGCCGCCAACTACCTGGCCTTCCCGGAGCTGGAGCCGCCCTTTCTGTGCCTGGCCATCTCCGGCGGGAACACCGCCATTGTGGACGTGCGGGGGTATACGGATATGTCCATCGTGGGCGCCACCGTGGACGACGCGGCGGGCGAGTGCTTCGACAAGGCCGCCCGGGTGCTGGGCCTCCCCTACCCCGGCGGACTGCCCCTCCAGAGGCTGGCGGAGGGCGGCGACGATACCGCCTTCAAGCTCCCCCACGCCCACGTGGAGGGACACCCCTACGATATGTCCTTCTCGGGCCTGAAGACCGCCGTAGTGAACGCCGCCCACACGGCGGCGCAAAAGGGCGGGGACCTTGACAGGGCCGGCCTCGCGGCCTCCTTCCAGCGGGCCGTCAGTGAGACGCTGGTCCCCCGGACCATGGACGCGGCCCGCGACTTAGGCTATGATACCGTGGTGGTGGCCGGGGGCGTGGCGGCCAATGCCCGCATCCGCGCCGATTTTGAGGCGGCCTGCCGGCGGGAGGGCCGGCGGCTCTTCGTGCCGCCCCTGAGGCTGTGCGGGGACAACGCCGCCATGATCGGCTGTCAGGGATATTACGAATACCTCGCCGGCGTCACGGCGGGGCAGGAGCTCAACGCCTACGCCACCATGGACATCGACAAGGTCCGGTTTTGACGCAAAATTATGTTGTCTTCCGGTGCAAAATTGGAGCTTTTTTCAAGAGAAACGGAAAAATCGAGCGTTATGTCAAACGCGGGACCTGCGGAGGTTTTCCACAACCTTGCGGTCCGGGAATCGTAAATATCTGGTAAAAATCGGCCCATTCTTAGGGAAAACGGCCTTTTTGCCTGTGGAAAACCCGGTGGAGAATGTGAATAACTTCTTGTAAAGGCCGTTCCGCGGGCCCGTTACCGTCAACCGAAAGGGCGGCGGGCGACGAAATTTTCGGCGGGAGAAGTTCGCGAAAGGCGGGGCTTTCGTGAAAAAGACGGAACGCGCCGTCCTGGCGGCGGTGATAAAAAAATGAGCCCGCTTGCAGGAACCGATTCATTATTACGATTTGTAATCAGGAGGACGCGCCGTGGAATTCAAATTACACGCCCCCTACAAGCCTACGGGGGACCAGCCGGAGGCCATCGACGCGCTGTGCCGGGGGCTGGAGCTGGGGCTGGACGAGCAGGTGCTCCTCGGCGTCACGGGCTCCGGCAAGACCTTCACCATGGCCAACGTCATCGCCCGGATGGGCCGGCCCACGCTGGTGCTGGCCCACAACAAGACGCTGGCGGCCCAGCTTTTCGAGGAGTTCAAGGAGTTCTTCCCGGAAAACGCGGTGGAGTATTTCGTCAGCTACTACGACTACTACCAGCCGGAGGCATACATCCCCCACACGGACACCTACATTGAGAAGGACAGCTCCGTCAACGACGAGATCGACCGGCTGCGCCTCTCGGCTACGGCGTCGCTTCTGGAGCGGCGGGACGTGGTGGTGGTGAGCTCGGTGAGCTGTATCTACGGCCTGGGCGAGCCCGACGACTTCGAGGCCATGATGGTGCCCATCCGGGTGGGGATGGAGATCAAGATCCCCGACCTTCTCAAAAAATTCGCGGACATCCGCTACGAGCGCAACGACCTTGCCTGGGAGCGGAACATGTTCCGGGTCCGGGGGGACACAGTGGAGGTCTGGCCGGCCTACTGGAAGGACACGGCGCTGCGGATCGAGTTCTTCGGCGACGAGGTGGACCGGATCAGCGAGATCAACACCGTCACTGGCGCGGTGGTGCGGCGGCTCACCAACATCCCCATCTGGCCCGCCACCCACTACGTGACGCCCCGGGAGAAGATGGACCGGGCCATTCAGGAAATTTTGCGGGAGTGCGACGAGCGGGTTCAATGGTTCAAGGACCACGACAAGCTCATCGAGGCCCAGCGCATCCGCCAGCGGACCATGTACGACGTGGAGATGCTCCAGGAGCTGGGCTACTGCTCCGGCATCGAGAACTACTCCCGCATCATCTCGGGCCGGCCCGTGGGGTCCGCGCCCATGACGCTTCTCGATTACTTCCCCAAGGATTTCATCCTCTTCGTGGACGAAAGCCACGTCACCCTGCCCCAGGTCCGGGCCATGTACCGGGGCGACCGGGCGCGCAAGGAGGCGCTGGTGGAGTACGGCTTCCGCCTTCCCTCGGCCTACGACAACCGGCCGCTCCAGTTTGACGAGTTCAACGAGCGCATCCATCAGGCCATTTACGTCTCCGCCACCCCGGCGGAGTATGAGCGCTCACGCGCCGGCCAAATCGCCGAGCAGATCATCCGGCCCACGGGCCTTCTGGACCCGCGGGTGGAGGTCCGGCCCGTCAGCGGCCAGATCGACGACCTCATCGGGGAGATCAACGCCCGCACGGCAAAAAAGGAGCGGGTGCTGGTCACCACCCTCACCAAGCGCATGGCGGAGGACCTGACGGCGTATCTCCAAAAGGCGGGCATCAAGGTCCGCTATATGCACCACGACATCGACGCCATCGAGCGCATGGAGATCATCCGTGACCTGCGGCTGGGGACCTTCGACGTGCTGGTGGGCATCAACCTCCTGCGGGAGGGGCTGGACCTTCCAGAGGTATCCTTAGTAGCTATCTTAGACGCGGACAAGGAGGGCTTCTTGCGGTCCGAAACCAGCCTCATCCAGACCATCGGCCGCGCCGCCCGGAACGCGGAGGGCCTCGTTATCCTCTACGCCGACAGCGTCACTCCCTCCATGAAGGCGGCCATGGACGAGACGGACCGCCGCCGGAAAAAGCAGGACGCCTACAACAAGGCCCACGGCATCGTGCCCAAGACCATCGTCAAGGACATCCGTTCGGTGTTGGAGCACGAGGAGGAAAAGCCCGCCCGGGGCGTTACCGACGACGACGGCAAGTACCTCACAAAGCGCGAGCGGGAGGAGGCCATTGCGAAGCTGGAGAAGGAGATGCGCAAGGCCAGCCAGATGCTGGAATTCGAGTACGCGGCCGTCCTGCGCGACAGGATCATCAAGCTGCGGGGGGAAAAATAAGCTTTTTGACATTTCACACCCCGCCGTCCCGGCGCATACTGTGAGCTGGGGGTGGAGCTATGGTCGTGGAGACATTGTTGGGGATCGCCATTGCGGTGGGGGTCATCGGGGTCATTCTGGTACTGGACTGCCTGCTGGGCCGGGTACGGGTGGAGACGCCGGATGTGGCCTGTGTGACGGTGCTGGTGTGCCGGGGCGAGGCCGGCGGGCTGGAGGGGCGTCTGCGGGACGGGCGCGCCGGGAAGGGCGCGGTCATCCTGAACGCCGGCATGAGCCCGGAGGCGCTGAAGCGCGCGCGGCTTCTGGCCCTGCGCTTCGGCGCGGCGCTGACAGATGAGGAAGCTTTGACAGAAGAATTGAGACAGTATCTGTAAGTCCCCATCATAGGGAGGTGGGCTTGTTGGAAATCAGGCAGGAGCGGGTAAGCGACCGTCAAGAGGTCTTTCAGGTCGTGCTGGAAGCGTTCTCTCATGCCGAGCATAGTGACGGAAACGAGCAGGAGCTTGTGAACGCGTTGAGGACCACGCCTTCCTTTATCCCGGAGCTCTCTCTTGTGGCGGTGGAGGACGGCAGGATCGTGGGGCATATCCTTTTTACCAAAATCACCATAGGCGCGTACACTGAGCTTGCTCTTGCGCCCCTTGGCGTTCTTCCCGCCTATCAGCGCAGAGGGATCGGGCTGGCGCTTATCCGCGAGGGGCATCGAGCCGCCCGACAGCTGGGATATGACTACTCGGTGGTGTTGGGTTCTCCGGCGTATTATCCGAAAGCCGGCTATCTTCCGGCAAGCCGGTTCGGGATAAAAGCGCCGTTTGCGGTGCGGGACGAAAACTTCATGGCGTTCAAATTACGGGACGACGCGCCCCCGGTGAAGGGCGTGGTCAAATACGATCCGGCCTTCGGAATAAATTGACGCTTTTCCGTATCAACATACTTACTACTGTCACGACACGATCCTTCGGAAACATAAACGGGGATCGGGAGATTTGTAAAAGGAGGACCCATGGACGAGGTTGAGCTTGTGGCCATCGAGGGGGACGTGAGGGCCGTTATTTTTCAAAATCCGGAAAACGGCTACACCGTCCTGCGCCTCGGCGCGGGGGACGAGACGGTCACCTGCGTGGGGACTCTGCCGGGGGTGGCTCCGGGGGAGAAGCTGCGGCTCTACGGCTCCTGGACCAGTCACGCCTCCTACGGCCAGCAGTTCAAGGCCGAGCACGCCGAGAGCTTTCTTCCCGAGGGGAGCGCCGCTATTTACGACTACCTGGCCTCCGGGGCTATCCGGGGCGTGGGGGCGAAGCTGGCGCGGGCCATTGTGGACGAATTCGGGAAGCGGTCCTTGGAGGTCATTGAAAATTCCCCGGAGGAGCTGACGCGCGTCAAGGGCATCACGGAGAAAAAGGCCGCCGCCATCTCCCAGCGTTTCCGGGAGCAGACGGGGATGCGGCGGCTCATGGAGTTTCTGGCGGACAACGGCGTCAAGCCCGCCGCCGCCGTGCGCCTCTGGCGGCTATACGGGGACGAGGCGGAGAGCGCCGTCACGGAGAACCCCTACATACTGGCCGGCGAGGAGCTGGGCCTTGATTTCTTCACCGCCGACGAGCTGGCCCGGAAGCTGGGCTTCGCCCCGGACTGCGTGGAGCGGGTCCGCGCGGCGCTCATCTTCGAGCTCCGGCACAACGAGGGGAACGGCCACGTGTTCCTGCCGCGGGACAAGCTGGTCGCCGCCACGGCGCAGCTTCTGAGCATCGACCCGGACAGCGTCCGGGCGGCGGCGGAGGATATGGCGCAGCTGGGGGAGCTGGTTTCCCAGCGGGTCACCACCGTGGACGCCCTCTATATGCGCGACCTCTTTGAGGCCGAGGAGCTGACGGCCCAGCGGCTTTCGCAGATGACGAAGACGCCTGTGGACAAGGTCCAGGGCCTCCAAATCCTCATGGAGCGGTCGGAGTACGCCTGCGGCATCCGGTTCGCGGACAAGCAGCGCGCGGCGCTGGAGCTGGCGGCGAACCGCCGGGTGCTGGTGCTCACCGGCGGCCCCGGCACCGGCAAGACCACCACCGTCCGGGGCATTTTGAACCTCTTTGACGAGATGGGCCTCACCACCCTGCTCACCGCCCCCACCGGGCGGGCGGCCAAGCGCCTTTCGGAGCTCACCGGCCGGGAGGCCCAGACGGTCCACCGGCTTTTAGGGGCCGGGATGCCGGAGGCGGGCGAGCGGGAGTTTGAAAAGTGCGCCGCCGACCCTCTGGAGTGCGACGCGGTGGTGCTGGACGAGACGAGCATGGTGGATATCCGCCTCATGGCGGCGCTCTTGGACGCCATGCCCGCGGATACGCGGCTGGTGCTGGTGGGGGACGCCGACCAGCTCCCCTCCGTGGGGCCGGGGAACGTCTTCGGGGACATCATCCGCAGCGGCGTCGCGCCGGTCATCGCCCTCACGGACATCTTCCGTCAGGCCAGCCTCAGCGACATCGTGAAAAACGCCCACAAGATCAACGCCGGCGAGGTGCCGAGCCTCAAAAATACTGGCGGAGACTTCTTCTTTTTGAAGCGCTCAGACCCCGAGAGCGTCACCGCCACGGTGACGGAGCTCATCTCCAAGCGCCTGCCCAACAATATGGGCATCCCCGCCAGGGAGATCCAGGTCCTGGCCCCCTCCCGCAAGTACGGCGGCGGCGTGAACGCCCTGAATCTGGCGATCCAGGAGGCGCTGAACCCCGCCGCGCCGGGGAAAAAGGAAAAGACCGTGGGGTCCGTCACCTTCCGCGTAGGCGACCGGGTGATGCAGACCAGGAACAACTACGACATCCTATGGACACGGGAGATCGGGGACGGGGAGGACGCCCGCTCCGAACCTGGGTACGGCATCTTCAACGGCGACGTGGGGTATATCGAGGACATGGACGAGAGCGCCGGGACGGCCTCCGTCCGGTTTGACGAGCGGCTGGTCCCCTACCCCTTCGAGCAGATGGTGGAGCTGGAGCTGGCCTACGCCGTGACGGTCCACAAATCCCAGGGCAGCGAGTACAGGGCGGTCATCCTGGCCCTGCCCAAGTGCCCGCCGGGGCTTGTGACCCGGGGCGTCCTCTACACCGCCGTCACCAGGGCCCGTGAGCTGCTGGTCATCGCCGGCGGGCCGGACGTCCTGTCCGCTATGGTAGCCAACGACCGCCGCGCCCGCCGCTACTCCGGCCTGCGCGCCCGCCTTTGCGGGGAGGTCGGCTGATGGGCCTGGGAAAGCGCCTCACAGCGATCCTCTTTCCGCCGCGGTGTATGTTTTGCCGGAGGATCTTGGACGCGGGGGACATCTGCGCTTCTTGCCGGGACAGGCTCCCACGGTGCGGGCCGGTGAAGGGGCGGGGGGAATTCTTCTCCCAGTGCGCCGCCGCACTCTACTACGTGGACGACGTGCGGCGAGCGCTGCTGCTCTTCAAATTCCGGGGCCGTCAGGCCTTCGCCGTAGGGCTGGGCGGGCTCATGGCCGAGACGGTCCGGGAGCACCTTGCCGGGACCTACGACCTCATCACCTGGGCGCCGGTGAGCGACAAGCGACGGCGCCGGCGGGGGTACGACCAGTCGGAGCTTCTCTGCCGGGCAATGGCGAAAAGCCTGGGCGAGACTTACGTGCGCACCCTCAGGAAGGTCCGGCACACCGCCGCCAACTCCACCATCGACACCCCGGAGGCCCGCGCCGCCAATGTGCTGGGGGCCTACGAGGCGGCGGACCCGGAGGTCGTGCGGGGCAGGCGGATCTTGCTGGTGGACGACATCTACACCACCGGGGCCACCCTCTCCGAGTGCGCCAGGATGCTCCTGATGGCCGGGGCGGAGGACGTGATCTGCTGTACCGCCGCCGCGCGGCCCCCCGCGAAGAAAAGGAAGAATTAACCAGAGAAATGGGTATACTATAAGATAACTCATCCCATCGGAGGTACGACTATGCTTTTTGGACGCGACATTGGCATCGACCTGGGCACCGCCACGGTGGCGGTGGCCGTGCGGGGCAAGGGGATCGTCACCCGGGAGCCCTCGGTGGTGGCCATGGACAAGAATACGGGCAGGCTCCTGAAGGTGGGCGCCGCCGCCCAGCGGATGCTGGGGCGCACGCCGGGGAACATCGTGGCCATCCACCCCTTGCAGGGGGGCGTCATCTCGGACTTTGACATGACGGAGCGGATGATCCGGGAGCTTTTGCGCAAGGTCATCTCCTTCAGCCTCTTAAAACCGCGCCTGGTGGTCTCCGTGCCCTCGGGCATTACGGAGGTGGAGGAGCGGGCGGTCATCGACGCCGGCATCCGCGCCGGGGCGCGGAAGGTGTACCTGGTGGAGTCGCCGGTAGCGGCGGCGCTGGGAGCCGGGGTGGATATCTCCAAGGCCGAGGGCCACATGGTGGCGGACGTGGGCGCGGGAACCACGGACATCGCGGTGATCTCCCTCTCCGGCGTTGTGCAGTCGGAGTCCATCAAGACCGCCGGGGACGCCTTTGATGAGGCGCTTATCAAGTACATCCGCCGCAAGCACAACCTCCTTATCGGCAAAAACACCGCCGAGGAGCTGAAAAAGTCCATCGGCTGTGTCTTCCCCCGCAGCGACGAGATGAGCGTGGAGGTGAAGGGCCGGTGCCTGATGACGGGGCTTCCTCGGATGGTGTCGGTGAGCTCCACGGAGACCATCGAGGCCTTTGACGAGGTGTCCCGGCAGATTTTGGAGTCCATCCACAACGTGCTGGAGAACACCCCGCCGGAGCTGGTGGCGGATATCTCCGAAAACGGCATCGTGATCACCGGCGGCGGGGCGCTGCTGTGGGGCTTTGACCGGCTCATCGAGAGCTCCACCAGCATCGCCACCCGCATCGCCGACGACGCGGATATGTGCGTGGCCTACGGCCTGGGGAAGTCCCTGGAGCTCATCGGCCAGATGCAGGAGGGGCCGCTGAACCTCTCCCGCCGGAGGCAGCTGCGGTGACGGCGGTCATCTGGGACCTGGACGGGACGCTTCTCGACTCCTACAAGGTCATTGTGGAAAGCGTCCTCCAGGTGATGGAGGAGACCGGCGTCCGGCTTGACTACGGCAAGACCCACGCCGCCCTGATCGCCGGGTCCACCAAGACCTTTTTGGCCCGATACCCGGAGGGCGACAGGCTCTGGGACCGGTATGTGGAGGTCAGCACCGCCCGGGACGGGGAGGTGCGCCTTATGGATGGGGCGCGGGAGGCGCTGGACGCGCTCCGGGCCAGGGGGACGGCGCAGTTTGTCTACTCCCACAAGGCCAGGACCGCCACCCGCGTCCTGGACGAGCTGGGCGTCGGGACATGCTTCACCTATGTCCTCACCTCCGACGAGGGCCTTCCCCGCAAGCCCGCGCCGGACGGCATCGAGTGGCTTGTCCGGCGGTTCGGCCTTGACAAACGCCGGACCTTTTACATAGGGGACAGGCCCATCGACGTAGAGTGCGCCGAGCGTGCCGGGGTGCGCAGCGTCCTCTTCCTCCCCGGCAACAGTCCCGCCGTTCCCACGGGGCGGGAGGACATCACCGTATCCGATTTACGTCAGATCCCCGACGAGATAGAAAGGTGGGAGGCACGATGAAAAAATTCTTTTCCAAGCTCTTCGACGGCGTGGTCAATTTTCTCGGCAAGATCCCGGTCTTTTTCCGGAAGGTGCTGGATTTCTGGCGCCGCCATAAGCATCTGCGCCGGACGGTGATTGCCCTGCTGCTCATCGCCCTGGCGCTGTGGCTCTTTGTGCGCTTCTGGCCGTCCTTCAGCGCCCGCATCAGCGGCGTCAGCAAGCTCTGGTACGTCTCCCGGGCCGTGAATTATGACGGCGAGACGTTCTTCAACATGGGCTCCGACGAGCTCTACACCGACGACACGGACCCCTACGCCGATCGCACCACCGGCAAGGACGACAAGCCGGAGGGGGACCTGCCCACGGTGGAGCCGTCGCTTCTCGCCGAACCGGGGCCGGAGGATTTCACCGTCACCTGGTTCGGGCACTCCACGGTGCTCTTGCAGATGAGCGGGAAAAATATCCTCTTCGACCCGGTGTTCACGGACCTGGCGTCCCCCGTGCCGCTCATCGGGTCCCACCGGTACAGCGACCTCGTCTGGGAGGTAGAGGACCTGCCGCACATCGACTACGTGATCGTCACCCACGACCACTACGACCACCTGGACATGGGCTCTATTAAGGCTCTGAAGGACAAGACGGACTTCTTCATCGTCCCCCTGGGCATCGAGAACGACCTTAAAAAGTGGGACATCCCCGCCGAACAGATCCTCACCATGGCCTGGTGGGAGGAAGAGGACCTGGGCGGCGGCCTCACCCTGGTCTGCACCCCGGCCGAGCATTACTCCGGGCGGAACATCATCGACAAAAACATGACCCTCTGGGCCGGGTATCTGCTGATGAACGACACGCTCAAGGTTTTTGAGAGCGGCGACACCGGCTTCGGCGAACATTTTGAGGAGATCCGCCGCCGGTACGGCGAGGTGGACCTGGCGCTGGTGGACTGCGCCCAATACAGCACCCGCTGGCACAACGTCCATATGTTCCCCGAGGAGGCCGTGGAGGCCGCCAAAATTCTGGGCGCGGACACCGTCATGCCCATCCATTGGGGCGCCTTCTCCCTCTCCGACCACGCCTGGGACGACCCGCCCCACCGCCTCACCCAGTACGCCGCCGACCAGGGCCTCCGGTCCCTGACCCCCAAGCTCGGCGAGACCGTCACCTGGCAGGACCGGGCCCGGTACACCGAAGCATGGTGGGAGGAGATCGGGTAAAGGCAGACAGTACCCAAGCGCGGGCGCCAGCCTGGCGAAAAATGGCTGCGCCATTTTCCTGCCAAGGGGAAACGTGCGAAACCCTCGTCCTGAATTCTGCGGAATTCAGAACGAGGGTTTCTGCTGTCGCCCTGCGCGCGCCCCTTCGGGGCACACTTGGGCGACAAAAGGAATTTTTTCCGACGTACATGCCGCCGGAAAAAATGCTCGATGAGAGTTTTTTGACAGGCTGGCGGGCGGGTCCCAACCCGCCCGCCAGCCTGTTCCCCTCCACTGCCGCCGTGGCGGGGTCAAAAAATTCTTGTTGATATTTTCTCAAAGCTGTATTATAATAATCCATACGTTGTGATGTGTCGCCGAGCCGCGCTAGTCGGGGAGATAGCGGTGCCCTGTTGCCCGCAATCCGCTATAGCGGGGATGAAGTCCTGTCCCAGGCCGCGTGATGTGCCGCCGGCCGCGGCGGCCCGCGCGTTGATGAGTCGGTCTTGCGCAACGCCGGACTGTGAACCATGTCAGGCGGGGAACCGAGCAGCATTAAGCGGAACCCGGTGTGTGCCGTAAGGCCGCCGGCTCTGAGCGCGGACGCCGCAAAGCGGGTATAGCGCGTCGGTCAAAGACAGGTGCGCGGCTCCGCGATGCGTCACAACGAAAAAGCCCCGTGACCGGGGCTTTTTCGGTATGGAGACAGGTTTGGAAGGGAGGCGCGGGCTTTGTATCAGGCGCTCTATCGGAAATACCGGCCGCGGACCTTTGAGGACGTGGTGGGGCAGGAGCACATCACCAACACCCTCCGCCGCCAGGTGGAGACGGGGCGCACCAGCCACGCCTACCTCTTCGTGGGCACCCGCGGCACGGGCAAGACCACCTGCGCCAAAATTTTGGCCCGGGCCCTCAACTGCGAGCACCCGGTGAACGGCGACCCCTGCAACGAGTGCGCCTCCTGCCGGGGCATCGAGTCCGGGGCCATTCTGGACGTGGCGGAGATCGACGCCGCCTCCAACAACGGCGTGGACAACATCCGCGCCATCCGGGACGAGGCCGTCTACTCCCCGGCCCAGGTGCGCAAGCGTGTCTATATCATCGACGAGGTCCATATGCTCTCCACCTCCGCCTTCAACGCGCTTTTGAAGATTTTGGAGGAGCCGCCGGAGCATCTGGTGTTCATCCTGGCCACTACGGAGCTGGGCAAGGTCCCCGCCACGATCTTGTCCCGATGCCAGCACTTTGCCTTCCACCGCATCCCGCCGGAGATCATCGCCGGCCGCCTCAAGCTCGTGGCCCAGCGGGAGGGGTTCACCCTCACCGAGGGCGCGGCGGCGCTTTTATCGCGCCTCGCGGACGGATCCATGCGGGACGCCCTGTCGCTTCTGGACCAGTGCGTGTCCTCGGACACGGTGGACGAGGCGGCGGTCATGCGGTCCGTGGGCCTCATGGGCGCGGAGAACACCGCCAGACTCTGGGAGCTCTCCAGATCCGGCGACGCCGCCGGGGCGCTGGCGCTTTTTGATAAGCTATACTTCGGCGGGGCCGAGCCGGTGTCCGTGGTCAACGACCTTCTGGGCCTTGTCCGGGATATGCTCATGGTCCGGGTGGCCCCCAAGGGCGGCGCGGCGCTCCTCACCGGCGCCTTTGACGCGCGGCGGCTTGCGGAGCTTGCCGGGTCCCTGCCCGCCGGGACGATTTTGGCCGCCGCCCAGCTTTTGCAGGACGCGGCGGACACCATGAAGGGCGCCCGTGACAAGCGCACCAAGACGGAGCTTTCGCTTTTGAAGCTCAAGGGCCTCCTCACCGGGGAGGACGCGGCGGAGGTCCCCGCGGCCCACCCCGTGTCCAAGCCCGCGCTAACCCCTAAACCCGCGTCCAAGCCCGCCCCCGCGCCGGCCTACGACGACGCGCCGCCTCCCTGGGAGGACGCGGACATCCCGCCGGAGGCCGGGGACTTCGTCCCGGAGCTTCCCCCGGAGGAGGCCGCAAGGCCCACCCCCGCGCCGGAACCCGCGCCGGCCCCCGCCCCAAAGCCTGCCCCCGCGCCGCGGCCGTCTCAGACGCCCGACTGGTGGGAGGCAGTGCTTTCAGACTGCGCGGAAGAGCTGGGCGGAGCCGGGAGCTTCCTCAAAAATCGGGACAACACGGTGCCGGAGCTCACCGGCGGCACTCTGGTCCTCCACACCCGCAACGGCTTCGTGCGCATGATGCTGGACACCGCCGCCGTCAAGAACGCGGTGGCCCGCGCCGCCTCGGCGAGGCTGGGCAAAAGCGTCTCCTGCACGGTCTCCGAGGGCATCCCGGAGACGCCGGCCCCGGCGGGCCAGGAGCGGGATAAGCTGGACGACCTACTCAAATTTGACGGCATTGTGAAATTCAAATAATCTATTCTATTATTTCAGGAGGTATACTATGGCAAAGGGCGGATTCCCCGGCGGGCGCATGACCGGCGGGATGAATATGAACATGCTGAAGCAGGCCCAGCGGATGCAGCAGGAGATGCTTCGCCAGCAGCAGGAGGTGGAGGAGAAGACCTTCACCGCCACCGCCGGCGGCGGGATGGTGGAGGCCACCGTCAACGGCAAGCGGGAGCTTTTGAAGCTCACCATCGACCCGGACGCCGTCATCGACGCCCAGGAGCCCGAGGACGCGGAGATGCTCGCCGACGCGGTCCTGGCCGCCGTCAACGAGGCCCTGAGCAAGGCCTCCGAGGAGATGGCCGCCACGATGGGCAAGCTTACCGGAGGACTAAACTGGCTTTGAAGGCGCGGAGCGCCTTCAAATGCCAAGGGGGAACGTGCGGAAACCCCAGTGTGAATTCTGCGGAATTCACGCCGGGGTTTCCTGCTGTCGCCCTACGCGCGCCCCGTTGGGGCACACTTGGACGACAAAAGGTATTTTTTCCGACTTATACTAATATCTAATTAAAATAAGACATTTGCGACGGTCTTTTTCGCGTCATGCGGCGTCAGCCGCCTTGGGAATACATACAGTATTCCCTGCGGCGTCTTCCTTGCCTGACACGAAAAATCCTCGCCGCTCGGTGTCTTCTTTTAAATAGATATTAGTATTACATGCCGCCGGAAAAAATGGTCGATTGGGAGTTGACAAGCTGAAGATGTCTCTTTTTCTCCCGCCTGCCGCGGTTCGCAACCGGCGGTTGCGAAGCTTCAAGCCGTGGGTGGTGGACCGCAACCTGACAGTTGTGGTAGGATGGACCCATCCAAAGGAAGGAGGCGGAGCCCATGACGCTCGCTGAGAAAATACAGTACATGAGAAAAAAGGCCGGCCTCTCCCAGGAGGCGCTGGCGGAGATCCTGGGGGTCTCCCGGCAGGCCGTCTCCAAGTGGGAGACGGGCGAGGCCGCGCCCGAGGCGGGGAAGGTGTTCGCGCTCTCCCGCGCCTTCGGCGTCACCGCCGACTGGCTGCTCTCCAACGAGGGTCTGCCGGAACGCAAGCTGGAGCCGGAGGCCGGGAAGACAGGAGAGGAATCGGAAAACGCCGCCTCCGCGCCCAACTGGGTGGAGTCGATCCCCGGCGTGCTGGGGCGGCTTCTGCGCCGCTGGGGGTGGCTCTTCGGCGTGTACACGGCCATCGTCGGCGCGGCGTTCACCCTCTTCGGCGTCCTGACGCGTGTCCTGCTGAGCGGCTTTGAACGGTCCGTCTCCACGGGCTTCGGCACGATGTCCGGCTGGGAGTTCGGCGGCCCGTTCCCTGCGGACATGGCGCCTCCTGTCAGCACTACCAACGGTTTCTTCTCGGCTTTCTCCGTCTTCGGCACCGTCTTCATCGTCCTGGGCGTCGTCCTCATCGTCACCGGCGTTGTCCTCGCTGTCATCCTGAAAAAGAAAAGCGGCCGGAAGTGACCTCCTGACCGCGTCAAAGCCCCTCCCGGAGGGAGGGGTGGCCGCGCGCAGCGCCGGCCAGGGTGGGTGCGTCTATCGAAGCCGCTCAAAAACCTCAACCTTTGCTTCCCCCCTACCCCCCTCCTACGAGGAGGGGGCTTTTAAAAGGTTTGCGCCGCTTTGCGGCGCAATTTTTTATAAAGGCGGCGCGAAGCGCCGCAGCCTTATTCCCCTTGACCCCTTTTTCGGAAAAAGGGGTGCCGCCGCAGCGGCGGGGTATTCGAGCCCCTGGAGCGTCGCTGAGGGTTCCGATAATCGAATTGCAGCACCACCCCGGCGCTTCGCGCCTCCCCTCCGTAGGAGGGGCAAAACCCTTCTGCCTCGCTGCGCTCGGCACCTCCCCCAAGGGGGAGGTCAGTTTGTCAAAAAACTCAAATCGACCATTTTTTCCGGCGGCATGTACGTCGGAAAAAATACCTTTTGTCGCCCAAGTGTGCCCCGCAGGGGCGCGCGCAGGGCGACGGCAGAAAGTCCCCGCTCGAATTCCGCAGAATTCGAGCGGGGGCTTTCGCACGTTCCCTTTGGCTCGAAATGCCAAAGGCATTTCGAGCCAGTTTCGTTCCCCTTGGCATTTGAAGGCCGCAAAGCGGCCTTCAAAGCCAGTCTCAGTCGCTTTCGATCAGTCCGTACCCGCCGTTTTTGCGCTTGTAGACGACGGCGAACTTGTCCTCCTCGTCCTGGTTTTTGAAGACGAAGAACTCGTGGTCTAGGAGGTTCATCTGCAAAATGGCCTCCTCCACGGTCATGGGCTTGATGGAGAAGCGCTTGGTGCGGACAACGGAGAAGTCCTCCGGCTCCTCGTCCTCCGGGGCCAGGACGGCGGGCTTGATCTCCCGCTCGAAGGCGCCCTCCCTGAGGCGCTTTTCCAGGCGCGTCTTATTTTTGCGTATCTGCCGCTCGATGGAGGCGGCGGCGGAATCAATTGAGGCGTACATATCCCCCGTTGTCTCCGTGACCCGGTAGATCATGCCCCCGGCCCGGATGGTGGCCTCGACGATGAAGCGCCCGCGCTCCATGGAGAAGGTGACCGCCGCGTCCGCTTCACTGCGGAAAAGCCTGTCCAGCTTCCCCAGCTTGCGCTCGGCGTAGGCCCTCACGTCCTCGGAGACCTGCAGCTTCTTCTCGGCAAAAGTAAACCTCATTGTCGTCACTCCTTTCTGTATGCGGAGGCGCTGGGCCCCCGTACCTGCATTATACCATAGACCGTGTGAAAAATGAACAAAAATTTTCGTAAAATTTAAAAAATTTTTTGAGGATTGCCCAAACCGCCCGTTTCACAGCACCGCCGTGGCGTGGCGGGTGACGTGACAGCCGATGTTCACGACACACGCCGTGCCGGCGATGTGGGCGGCGGTGGCGTTGATGTTTACCGCTAAAGCGGTGGTCCGGCCGCCGAAGCCCTGGGGGCCGATGCCGAGCTTGTTGATTTTTTCCAGGGTCCGCCGCTCCATGTCGGCGTAAAACGCGTCCTCGTTTCGCCGGTCGATAGGGCGGGTGAGGGCCAGCTTTGCAAGCATGGCGGCCTTCTCCACGGTGCCGCCGATGCCGGCGCCCACGATCACCGGCGGGCAGGGGTCCGCGCCGGCGACGCTGACCGTCTCGGCGATGAAATCCTCAAATTCCTCGATTTTGGCGGAGGGAAGGAACATCTTCATCCGGCTCTTGTTCTCGCTCCCGAAGCCCTTGGGGGCGACGGTGAGGGTGAGCTTGTCGCCGGGGACCAGACGCGTCCACAGGACCGGCGGGGTGTTGTCATTGGTGTTCACCCGGCGGAAGGGGTCGGCCACCACGGATTTGCGCAGATACCCGTTCACATACCCCCGGCGGACGCCCTCGGCGACGGCGGCCTCGAAGTCGCCGCCGGTGATATGGACGTCCTGGCCCACGTCGGCGAACACCACCGCCATACCGGTGTCCTGGCAAATGGGCAGGCCGTTCTCGGCGGCGCATTTGAAATTCTCCACCATGTCCGTCAGGGCGGCGCGGCCGGCCTCCGAGGGCTCGACCCCGGCGGCGCGCTCCAAAGCCCTGGCGATATCCGGCGTCAGCACCGTGGCGGCGCGGACGCAAAGCCTTTCCACAGTATCGGTGATCACGGAGCAGTCGATCTCTCTCATAGCGGTTCTCCTTCGGCGTTGATAAAATAAGTATACCATATGAAGGCGCGTTGTGGTATAATGATTTTAAAAGTTTTCAGGGGGTCGCGTATGTTTTACCGTTTTTGGGATCAGGACGAGCGCCGCGCCTTCGGAGGCGGGGATTTTTACGAGCTGCAATTTTGCCGCCTGCCCGCCGGGACGCCCGTCAAGCGGATCGTGGACAGGGTGGAGTTCTGGCATGACGACTCCCTTTACATCCCCGGAGACGATACGGCGCTTTTTGACCGGGAGTACGGCGCGATCTTCACCGGCGGGACCTACCGGAACCTCCAAACCGGCCCCTGGGACGAGTACGGGATCAACTACTACGACCCGGCGCTGACGGAACGGATCATCGCGGACATTTTGGAGAAAAAGCCCGCGGAGCATGAAACGCTCCTCAAGTGGCTTTACGAGGCGCGGGGCTATAACGGATTTTACCTTCTGGGGGTCTGAGAGGCGACGGCGATGCTGGAGGAAATGGCGGCGTTTTTTGAAAAGAGGCTGGACGGGTACGACGAGCACATGAGGACGGAAATCGAGGGCAGCGGGGCATTTTATCCCTTCACCGCCTCGCTTCTGCCGGCAAAAGCCGGCTGCCGGGTGCTGGACCTGGGCTGTGGCACGGGGCTGGAGCTGGAGGCGTATTTCAGGCTGAACCCCGGCGCCCTGGTCACGGGCATCGACCTCTCCCCCGGGATGCTGGAGGCCCTCCGGCGCAAATTTCCCGGCCGGGAGGGGCTGGAGCTTGTCTGCGGCTCCTATTTCGACGTGCCCCTGGGGGAGAACTACGACGCGGCGGTGTCGGTGGAGTCCCTGCACCACTTCCCGGCGGAGGCGAAGCTGGGCCTCTACCGGCGGCTTCGCGCGGCGCTCAGGCCGGAGGGAGTTTTCATCCTCACGGACTACTTCGCCGAGAGCGAGGCGCGGGAGAGGGCGTATTTCGAGGACCTGCGCCGTCTGAGGCGGGCGGAGGGTCTGCCGGCCGGGTCGTACCATTACGACACGCCCCTGACGGTGGCGCACGAGCTTGACATTTTGCGCAAGGCCGGCTTTTCCCGTGCGGAGATCATGGCCCGCTGGGGCAATACCCGCACGGTCCGGGCCGAGGTTTAGGGGGAAGCTATGGCAAGAGAACTGACACGCCGCGAGGAGATCGAGCGGAGCATCATCAAAAAATACCGCAAGGAGCTGTGGAATCCCTTCACCTACGCCGTCAACCACTATGAGCTTCTAAAGCCGGGGGACCGGGTGGCGGCGTGCATCTCCGGGGGGAAGGACTCCATGCTCCTGGCAAAGCTCCTGCAGGAGCTCTGCCGGCACTCGGCGTACCCCTTTGAGGTGAAGTATCTGGTGATGGACCCCGGCTACAACGAGGAGAACCGGCGGAAAATCGAAGAGAATCTGGCGCTGCTGGGCCTCCCGGCGGTGATTTTCGAAAGCAATATCTTCGAGGCGGCGGACAGCACGGAGAAAAACCCCTGTTACCTCTGCGCCCGGATGCGCCGGGGGGCGCTGTACGCCAAGGCCCGGGAGCTGGGATGCAACAAGATCGCCCTGGGGCACCACTTCAACGACGTCATCGAGACGACGCTGATGGCGCTTTTGTTCGGGGCGCAGCTCCAGGGGATGATGCCCAAGCTCCACAGCACCAATTTCCCCGGCATGGAGCTCATCCGGCCCCTCTACTGCGTCCACGAGGAGGACATCGTCGCCTGGGCGCGGTATAACGGCCTCACCTTCATCCGCTGTGCCTGCCGGCTCACCGCCGGCATCGAGTCCGGGGAGCTCACCGGCAAGCGCCGGGAGACGAAGGAGCTCATCGCGCAGATCAAGAAAACAAGCCCCAACGTGGAAAAATCCATCTTCAACGCCATCCATGAGCTGTCGCTGGACACCTTCCCGGCCTACAAGACCGGGGGCGTGGAGCACAGCTTTCTGGAGCGGTACGACAACATAGAAAAGGAGTGATTCTTATGCTGAACATCGGCTGTCATCTGTCCGTCTCCAAGGGGTACGTCGCCCTGGCGGGGGACGCCCTCTATACCGGGTCCTCCTGCTTCCAGTTCTTCACCCGCAACCCCCGCGGCGGCGGGGCCAAGCCCATCGACGAGGGGGACATCGCGGAATTTCTCCAAATCGCGGCGGAGCACGGCCTCAACTCGTATCTCGCCCACGCGCCCTATACCATCAACCCCTGCGCGGCCAAGCCCGAGACGCTGGAGTTCGCCCGCCAGACCATGGCCGACGATTTGGAGCGCATGGAGTGGCTGCCGGGGAACTACTATAACTTCCACCCCGGCTCCCATGTGGGACAGGGCGTGGAGCGCGGCATCGAGCTCATCGCCGAGACGCTGAATTTGACCTTAAAGCCCCACCACCGCACCACGGTCCTCCTGGAGACGATGGCAGGCAAGGGGTCCGAGGTTGGGGGGCGGTTCGAGGAGCTGCGGGAGATCATCGACCGGACGGAGCTTTCGGACAAGCTGGGCGTGTGTCTGGACACCTGCCACGTCCACGACGCGGGCTACGACGTGGTGAACGACCTGGACGGGGTGCTGACGGAGTTTGACCGGGTCATCGGGCTTTCAAGGCTCAAGTGCGTCCACCTCAACGACAGCAAAAACCCCTTCGCCAGCCACAAGGACCGCCACGAGGTCATCGGCGGCGGCTCCCTGGGCCTGGAGGCCATCACCCGCATCATCAACCACCCGGCCTTGCGCAAGCTCCCCTTCTATCTGGAAACTCCCAACAAGCTGGAGGGGTATAAGAGGGAGATCGAGCTGCTGAGGGGGCTGTATCGGGAGTAAGAGGAGCCCCCGTCCCAGCCTTCCCCGCAGGGCGGGGAAGGTGGCGCCCGCAGGCGCCGGATGAGGTGCGTGCGTTCATCGGAACCGCTCTGTCTCCCCAGCGCTCGCTTCCCCCCTACCCCCCTCCTACGAGGAGGGGGCTTAAAAAGGTTGCGGCTTCGCCGCAATTTTGGATTTTCCGCCGCGGCCGGGAATCGTAAAATCCCCTTGCATATGGGGCTTTGGAGTGGTAAAATATTCTCATCCATTAAAATTACGGAGGTAGATACCCATGGAAATGATAGACAATCTCAAGAAAAAGCTCCAGGGCGCCGGGCGGCGCATCGTGTTCACCGAGGGCACCGATGCCCGTATCCTCTCGGCCACCGACAGGCTTGTGAAGGAGGGCCTTTTGAAGGTCGTCCTGGTGGGCGATCCCGACGAGGTGAAGGCCGCGGCGGCGAAGGGCGGCTTTGACATCGGCGACAGCCAGATCGTGGATCCCGCCAACTACCCCGACATGGACAAGATGGTGGAGACCATGGTCGCCCTGCGGCGCGGCAAGATGACCGAGGACGAGTGCCGCGCGGCCCTTAAAAAGGGCAACTACTTCGGCACCATGCTGGTGAAGATGGGCGTGGCCGACTGCCTCCTGGGCGGCGCCACCTATTCCACCGCCGACACCGTGCGCCCGGCCCTCCAGCTCATCAAGACAAAGCCCGGCGCGCATCTCGTTTCTTCCGCCTTTATCCTCACCCGCGACCACGGGGAGGAGAACCTGAGGGCCATCTGCATGGGCGACTGCGCCATCAACCTCTCCTACGAGGACACCCTGGACAAGGAGGGCAACGTGGCCGTCTCCGGCGCCCAGAAGCTGGCCGAGGTGGCCGTGGAGACCGCCAAGACCGCCAAGCTCTTCGGCATCGACCCCAAGGTGGCGCTCCTGAGCTTCTCCACCAAGGGCTCCGGCAAGGGCGGCACCGTGGCGCTCTCCGCCGAGGCCACGAAGCTGGCGAAGGAGCTGGCGCCCGACCTTGCCATCGACGGCGAGATGCAGTTCGACGCCGCCGTCAGCCCCACCGTGGGACAGCTGAAGTTCCCCGGCTCCACCGTGGCCGGCTACGCCAACACCTTCATCTTCCCCCTCATCGAGGCGGGCAACATCGGCTACAAGATCGCCCAGCGTCTGGGCGGCTACGACGCCTACGGCCCCATCCTCCAGGGCCTCAACGCCCCCATCAACGACCTTAGCCGCGGCTGCAACGCCGACGAGGTCTATACCATGGCCATCATCACCGCCGCGCTGGATTGAGCGGCGGGAAGCAGGATCATGTGACAAAAAATCCCCACGAAAGTGGGGATTTTTTGTGTGGGGGGCGGGTTTATCGATACCGATTCGTCGTCCAACGCTCGCTTCCCCCCTGCCCCCCTCCTACGAGGAGGGGGCTTAAAAGGTTTGCGCCGCTGTGCGGCGCATTTTTTATAAAGGCGGCGCAAAGCGCCGCAACCTTATTCCCCTGACCCATTTTTCGGAAAAAGGGGTGGCCCCGCAGGGCCGGGGTATTCGAGCCCGTGGAGCGTAACTGGGGCTTTCGATAATCGGATTGCAGCACCACCCCGGCGCTTCGCGCCACCCCGACCTAGGAGGGGCAAAACCCTTCCGCCTCGCTGCGCTCGGCACCTCCCCCAAGGGGGAGGTTATTAAGCTCCCCCTTGGGGCTGCGCCCGCAGGCGCGTGTCGGAGGCCAACCGCCCCGCAGGGGCGGCTCTTAGGCCGGAGACGAGCTGGCACGGCCGCAGGCCGTGACTGAGGGGTTAGCCCCTCCTAGGTCGGGGACAGCCGCGAAGCGGCAGGGGTGGTGACACGGCAGCGGACCCTTCCGGCACTGCGCGCCACCTCCCCCAAGGGGGGCGGTAAAAGAAGTCCTACGATTCAACCCCTCCTTCATAACCGCCGGCAAAGCCGGGGGTTCCATCCGCAAAAAACTCCAAACCGCCTGTTTCTCAAGCGGTTTGGAGTTTTTGAAAAGAGATAAGTGAAAATCAGTTCACGAACATATTCGCGCGCTTTTGGAAGTAGGTGCGCTCCAGGAGCAGGATGATGACGGTACTGGCGACGGAGCTTATGACGCCGCTGAAATTGACCGTCTCCGCGGCGATCATCACCAGCAGGGAGTACCCCGCGCTGGCGCCTCCTAAAAGGCCGCGAAGCCAGTAGAGGGTCGTGGGCCCGTTGGCCTTGAAGTGGGCCAGCCGGCTCCTGACGTAAAACGCGTAAACGCTCAGGCCTAACAGGACGAGCGCGTAGAGGATGTCGATGACCCGGAGCGCGGGCAGCGCGGAATAGATCTCCTCCGCGCTGGAGCCATACATCGTGTAGGGCGCTCCCGTGAGGAAGGCGATGGCGGTGATGAGATTCCCCACGGCGCCGGCCCACAGGGCGAAGTAGATGAGGAATTTAAACCACTTCAGGGGCCGGGCCTGGGGGGCCGGGGCGACCGGGGCGTTCCATACGGGCTGGCCGAAGTTGACCGGGGGCTGAACGGGCGTCTGGGCCGGGCTTTGGCCGGTGAGGCTCGCGGCGCACCTGGGGCAAAAATTCGAGTTGTCCGGGATCTGGGACCCGCATCTCGGGCAGAACATAGGTATCTCTCCCATCTTATTTTTTAAAAATACCCGCCCCAAGGGTGAATGGGGCGGGGGAAAGGGCGCTTGCGCTTATTTGAAATACCGCTCCAGCAGTCCCTTCAGGGCCTTACCGTGGCGCGCCTCGTCGCGGGCCATTTCGTGGACGGTGTCGTGGATGGCGTCGAGACCGTTCTTCTTGGCGCAGGCGGCCAGGTCGAACTTGCCCTGGGTGGCGCCGAACTCGCAGTCCACGCGCCAGGCAAGGTTCTTCTTGGTGCTGTCGGTCATGTTGGGCTCCAGGTCGGACCCCAGGAGCTCGGCGAACTTGGCGGCGTGCTCGGCCTCCTCAAGGGCGGCCTTCTCCCAGTAAAGGCCCACCTCGGGATAGCCCTCCCGATGGGCGATGCGGGCCATGCACAGGTACATACCCACCTCGGAGCACTCGCCGTTGAAGTTGGCCATGAGCTGCTCGTGGATGTACTTCTTGTCGGCCTCGGAGATGTCAGGATTGTTCTTCACCGTCTTGGCGTAGACGCCGAACTCGTGCTCGGCGGCGAGCTTCGCGTCCTCCTTCATCTCGGTGAACTTGCTGCCGGGGACCTTGCAGACGGGGCAGGCCTCGGGGGGATTTTCGCCCTCATAGACATAGCCGCAGACGGGGCAAACCCATTTTTTCATAATAAAACCCTCCAAAATGTAAAATAATGTATATAAGGGCTTTTCTCAGGCCCGTATATCCAGGCAGTTGGCGCAGAGGCCGTAGGCGGTGGTCTCCACGTCCTGGACGCGCCCGCCGGTGAGGCGCTCCACGTCCCGGTGAAAGCTCCGGCCGCCTTTAAGCGGCACGTCCGTCACCGCGCCGCAGCGCCGGCACACGAAGTGGCCGTGGGGGGCGGTGTTCCCGTCGAACCGCTCCTGGCCGCCGATGACGCCCACGCTGACGATGAGCCCCTCCTCTGCCAGCTGGCGGAGGTTCCGGTAGACGGTGCCCAGGCTCAGGTCCGGGAAGTCGGTCAGAAGCCGCGCGTGGAGCCATTCGGCGGAGGGGTGACAGGTCACCGAACGCAGAAGGGCCAAAATGGCCTCCCGCTTGACGCTCCTGCGCGCGATCGCCATAGAGCCCCCTCCTATCAAGAATGATTCCTATTAGAGGATACCACATCGTGAACCTTTTGTAAAGAGAAAAGACGCCGGTTGACACATCTTTTCCGGCATGGTATGATGAAGGTAAGAAAAGCCAAATTTATGAAAAGGAGGATACAGCTATGTTGAAAAGAGCTTTTGCCCTGGCTTTGGCGCTGACGGCGCTTTGTATGTCCCTCGCGTCCTGCGCCAAAGAGGACGCCGGGACCCCGCGGGCCCCAGCCCAGGCGGATACCAGACTGTCGGAACAGCTTTCCGGCACGGGCGGGACGGAACCCCCGGAGACATCCGCGCCGCCGGAGGAGACGAAGGCCCCGGAGGCGTCGGAGCCGGAGACGACCCGGGCCCCGGAGCTCCCCGACGATTACGGCAAGGGGAACCCCCCTCTGCCGGAGGTCCCGCCCTACAACGGCCCCTTTGACCCGGAGGCATACAGGGAGTTTTTGAGCGAGGCCCTGGGGAAGGACATTCCCCTCTGGGGCCGGTTCCCCTTCAGCGCCGTTTTTATCTACCTCCCGGAGATCGACCCCTCGCTGGAGGGCTGGACGGTCTATATTGCCCAGCCCAGCGCCCGGAATCTCGAGGAAATGTCGGCGGAGAACCTGACGCCCCTGGCCCAAACGCTGACCTTGCCGGGGGATATCAACTTTGACGCCGCCAAACCCGTTATCGTGGGCTCCGGCGGCGGCAGCGGCGAGCTGGAGGTCATCGTGGCGCTCACATACCACGACAAGACGGCCTACGTCTCCTGGGACAACTTCACCTACACCAACGAGGACGACGCCCTCACTCTCGTCTACCGCGGCCCCCTCTCGGAGGAGCGGCTGGCGGGACTGCGTGAGGAGGGGTTGATCCCATAAGAGAGGTCTAAAGAACACAATACTTTACTATACTAAAATGTTCCACGTGGAACATTTCACTAAGCTAAAGTAATCGCCCCTCCCATCCGGGAGGGGCAACGTTTTTCGGTTTAAGCTTCTTACAGCCCGAAGTACCGGACGGCGTTTTTGTAGCTGATGCCCTCGACGATCTTCTTGAGGGAGGCGTCGATGTTGGGGTACTCGCCGTTCTCCACCCACTGGCCGATGAGGTTGCACATGATGCGGCGGAAGTAGTCGTGGCGGGCGTAGCTCAGGAAGCTGCGGGAGTCGGTGAGCATCCCCACGAAGTTGCCGAGAAGGCCGAGGTTTGCGAGGGAGCGCATCTGGTCCTCCATGCCGGACTTGGTATCGTTGAACCACCAGGCGGAGCCGTGCTGGATCTTGCCGGGGACCTCGTCGGACTGGAAGCAGCCGAGGATGGTGCCGATCTGCTCGTTGTCGGCGGGGTTCAGGCTGTAGAGGATGGTCTTGGGGCACTCGTTCGTCTCATCCAGCGCCGCCAGGAGGTCCGCGATGGCGCCGCCGCAGGTGTTCTGGGCGATCATGTCCACGCCGGTGTCGGGGCCCAGCTTCTTATAGAGCCTGGTGTTGGCGTTGCGCTTGCAGCTGTAGTGGAGCTGCATGCAGATGCCCAGGCGGTGATACTCGCGCCCTAAGTGCAGGAGAATGGCGGTCTGGTACTTCTCCGCTTCCTCCAGACTGATCTCCTCGCCGGCCATGACCTTTTTGTACGCCTCGTTGACGCACTTGGGACAGCCGGGGCGGTAGGGGATGTAGTCGAGGCCGTGGTCGCTGGCGCGGCAGCCGAGGGAGGCGAAGAACTCCAGCCGCTGGGTGAGGGCGGCGCAGACGTCCTCCACGGTGTCGAGACTCTCCTTGCCCACGGACTTGGCAAGCTTCCCGATGTACTCGGCAAAGCCGGGCTTTGTGATGTTAATGGCCTTGTCAGGGCGGTAGGAGGGGGCCACCTTCACCTGAATGGTGGGGTCGGCGGCGATCTTCTCATGCCACTCGAGGGAATCGATGGGATCGTCGGTGGTGCCGATGAAGGCCACGTTGGCCTTTTCGATGATGCCGCGCACGGTGAGGGACGGGTCGTGCTGGAGCTTATCGTTGACGAAATCCCAGCATTCCTTGGCGTTCTCCACGGTGAGGGGCTTATCGTAGCCGAAGAACTGCCGGAGCTCCAGGTTGCACCAGTGGTACATGGGGTTGCCGATAGCCATTTCCAGGGACTCCACGAACTTCAAAAACCGCTCATACCCCGGCTTATGGCCGGTGACGTACTCCTCCGGCACGCCGTTGGAGCGCATGACGCGCCACTTGTAGTGGTCGCCGAAGTAGGTGCCGTCCGGGTTCTCGCCGCCCAGCCAGACCTCCACGATGTCGTTGAAGCGCCGGTTCTCGTAGATCTCCTTGGGGGAGATGTGGCAGTGGTAGTCCACCAGGGGCTGGTGCTCGGCGTAGTCGTGGAAGAGGTGCTTGGCGGTCTCCGTCTCCAGAAGGAAGTCCTTATCCATAAATTCTTTCATAGAAAATCAACTCCTTTTTAAAAATACGCCCGTCCCGTTGGGGTCCCCGGCGGGCATAGCCCGCCGGGGAGAGGAGGAGCGATGCCAGCGCCTGAGCCCGACCAACGGGAGAGCGAGGTAAAGCGGCATCAGCGACGGCGAAGACGGGCGCGTTGAATATTACCGCTTGATGTCGTAGTTCATGTTCATGAGGTTGCGGATGCTCTCCACGTCGTCGGTGATGTTGCCGTCGCCGTGGATGGTGTG
>CANQSD010000012.1 GCA_947626385.1 uncultured Oscillospiraceae bacterium
TCGAAACCGCCTTTGACCGTCTCTTTTCATTTAGAAAAGTACGATTTCATCATCCTCAAAAATTATAGCCCTCGGGCATCAACTGTACGGGTCTGTATGACGGCCAGTGGTCAGAGAATACACCGTCAGCCCACTGACGAATCTCCCCAAGGGTAAACGACGAATAATCCCAGGCAAACCGCACGTCATCGGGCAACCCCGCCGCATCGGCGGCACGGACAATACGCCGGGCATATGGTATCGTGGCTTTTTGCGCTGCCGTGATTCTTCGCTGCTCAGCGCGCCTTGCCTTATCCTTGTTCTCGATTTGCCGCGCCTTTCTGGCAGACGCAGCTTTGGAGCACATTCGACTGCAAGCGCAATAGTCGCATTTGGCCCCATCGTGACAATCAAGACAGCATTTTGTGCCGTCGCACGCTTCGTCTCCCGGTCGGTCTAGAGCGTGGACCAGAAAACCCTTTGCGTGTGAACAGGGCTTGCCGTCCGGGCAGGTGAGCGAATCCGGTGCCCAGTTGCAGCCGGCGCCGTTGCGCTTCAGCAGATGCTCCAATGTCCCACCGTCCGGGACCTTTCCCCGCGTCACGCCGTTGATCCTGTATTGCAGATCCTCCGGCATCCGTGCCAGCGCATAAGCGGCGGACTCATTGACCTGGCCCTCCTGCCACCGATAGAGCCACTCCCCATGGAGCCCCGTCTCGATGACCTTCAGCCGCGCGAGCTTGGACTTGCTGACCTGGCACGCCTCCGCCACATGGTCCCGCATCCGGCCGGGGAAATTCACCCCCTCCTCCTTGAGCTTATAGAGGAGTGCCGTCACCCGGTCGGCCTGAGTGGCGATTTCTGCGTCGGTCAGCTTCCGTGTGCCGGAGTTGGCGAAGATAAGCCGCAGCTCCTGCATCGCCTCGGACTCCGCCGGCTGCTCCACGATGCAGGGGATCATCCGAAGATCCTCCCGGCCCTCATCCAAGAGCCGCCGGATGGCCGCCCGCCGCCGGTGGCCGGAGACGATGACATACTGCCCCGGCGTCTCTGGATCAGGCCGCACGCGAAGCGGCTGCTGGAGGCCGATGAGCTCGATGTTCTCGACTAAGCCGTCCAGGTCTGACAGCTGATAAAAATTCCTGGGGTCATCCGTGAGCCGATCTATGTCGATCCGCTCGATCCGTTCCGGCCCGGTGTCCGTTTTGGGCACAGCCTTCAATACGTCCGCCAGGTTAAAGCCCTTGGACTCAGCCATTCCCGCGCCCTCCCTTCAAGAGCTCCCGCACGAGCCGCCGGTAATCGATCGCCGCCGCGCAACGGGGGCTTGTCTCGATGATCGGCCGCTGGGCAAAGGTCATGGCGTCCGCCTTGTCCGTCCGCCGGATGTGGGGCAGGACCGGATACCCGCAGTCCCGGAGCGTTGTTTCCGACTCGTGGGTATGCCGGCACGGGTACCACATGGTGGGCAGGAACCCCAGGAGCCGCAGGTCCGGGTTGATCTCCCGCATGTTGTCGATCTGCCGCATCAGGTTCGCCATACCCCGGAGGGAGAAGGCATCCAGCTTGATGGGGATCAGCACCTCGTCAGCCGCCAACAGCGCCGCGGCGCTGGCCGCGTTGAAGGCCGGCGGGCAGTCGATGAGGCAGTAGTCATAGTCGCCGTGGGCGGCAAAAATGCTGAGGACGGACCGGAGCTGTGTGGAACTGACGACATTCGTCTCGACCTTCGTCAGGTCAAGGTCCATCAGGTCGTCGCTGCCGGCGATGATGTCCACACCCGGCAGGCTGGTCCCGCGCACGTACCGATACGCGCCGAGATCCGCGTCTCTGAGGAGATGCGCCAGATCTCCCTCCCCGGAGGGCGTATGGAAAAACTCCGTCGTGTTGCACTGGCTGTCGGCGTCAACCACCAGCACCTTCTTCTTGTGGTCGTGGGCCAGAATGGCCGCCACGTTCACCGTCGTGGTCGTCTTTGCCACCCCGCCCTTGAGATTCATAATCGCGATTGTCCGCATGGTTACCCTCCTGTTATCAGAATTTGAAAGATTCCCGGATCGTGACTCCGGCAATGCCCACCTCGGCCACCAGGCCGAAGTGCCGGTGGACTTCGTTGACGTAGTAGACGGTGCCAGTCACCGCCCGGGCGCTCACTTTCCGCCCGGTCCCGTCATCCATGTCCGCGCCGTGTGAAGGCACAAACCGCACCTTGTCGCCAACTTGGACCATGCTCCTCCCCCCTTTCCGTTCACGGCATTGGCCGCGATAGTCATGGCCTCGGCCACCTCAAAACGGAACGTCCGGGTCCTCGCCCTCCAGGTCCTCGAACTTGACCTGACCGTCGCCCTGGGCGGCGCGGGCTCTTCTGGCGGAGTTGGCGGCCTCCATGATGGCCTTGTGCGTCTCCGCCTTTGACGGCGGCGCCGGCGTCAGCGTCTGATGGGCGCCGTCGAAGTCCAAGAGGAACTGGACCTTGGAGCCGTCCTTGTTCTTGCTGACCTTCATCACCCGGGCCGATTTGTTGTCGTTCATGTCCGAGGGGTAGAGCAGCATAGCCACGTCGGCGTCGTTCTCGATTTGCCCGGATTCCTTAAAGCTCCACATGTTCGGCGGAGGGGTGCCCTTCTTCGTCTTCTCCGGCCGGCTCAGCTGCGCCAGGGCGATCACCGTCACGCCGTGGGCTTGGGCCAGCGTGTGGAGGCCCATGGAGATATTGGACACCCGCTCCCGCGTATCGCGCCCCGGCGCTTCCACAATCTGCAGATAGTCCACGAAAATGATCTGGTGGCGGCGGCTCAGGGTGATAGCCTGGATATCCCGGAGGGACAGGCCGGACACGCGGTGGAAGGTAAGGGATCCCTTGAGGTCGCCCAGCTCCACGCCCATCTTCCGCACGTTGGCCAGGTCCTCCTCGGACTCCGTCCCCGTCTTGATGTCCCGAAAACCCACCTTCGCGTAGTGGGAGATCATCCGTTCGCCCATCTTCTCGTTGTCCGTCTCCAGGCTAAAATAGCCGACGCGGTACTTCTTGCGCATCTCCATCGCGAACTGGAGGGAGATCAGCGTCTTCCCGGCGGAGGAATACCCGCCCAGGACCACCAAGTCGCCCGGACGCACGAAAAGCGTCTCATCCAGGGGCTTCATGCCGAAGCGTATGTACTCTGGCGGCGGCGACTTGGAGGCTTTCCGGGCGAGATACCGCGCCACAAGCTCCAAATCGGTCACCGTGTCCACGTTCTGCTGGGAGCAGAGCAGCATATTGAGCGCCTCGATGTGCCGTCCGGCCTCCGCCATGTTCCCCGAGGCCAGGATCTCCCTGGCCTCGAGCTGTACCCTCCAGAGGCGGTCGTACTCGATGAGCATGTCGATGTAATAGTCCACGTCCGACGGCGCCAGCTCCAGGGCCTTGCCGATTGCGGCCTCATACTCCGCGCCGAGCTCCTTCCGCACCGTCACCGGGTCCACCGGCCTCCCGGCCAGGAACAGGCGGTTGACGGCCTCGAACAGATCCCTGGGCACCCGGTCAAAGAGCTCGGATGAGAGTCGCGCCATGGCCGGCCCCACGGAATTTCTGTGCGTCAGGATGTGCCCCAGGATGCCGTACTGGATATCCTCCAGATTGTCCGTGTCCAGATTGGCACGGATCAGCTGCTGTTCAAGCTTCTTGTCCATCAGATGACCTCCTCGTCATCCGCCCAGCCGCCGACCGGCGCCGGGGGCTCCCGGAGGTCGTCCGCGTCTTCCCACCGGGCGTTGTTGAGCCAGGTGGAGGCATGGGGGATCCCGATCCCATCCCGCCAGGGTTCCGAGGCTTTGAGCCGTTTAAGCGCGTGGCCCATCCTGTCGATGAGCTCGTCGCTGGGCTGGAGCTTGTCCCACGCCCGTATGGCCCCCTGCTTATTCTCATGCCGCGGGTAGTATTTCCAGAACCCCAGGAATCGCTCGGGCTTCCAATCCGGCTGAGCCTTGAGCTCACGCTTACGCGCTGCGCGCGAAGATGGCGCCGCGCCCCCTTGGGGGGCTATAGGGGGTATAATATCTTGTTTATATATATTATTTTTATTTAAATATGTAACCGTGTCCGAATTTTCCGTGTACGAAAAGTTAGGACACGGCGGCACCGTGTCCGAAAAATTAGGACACGGCAAAGGCGGAATATCTTCGGCCTTCAGAGGCGAGCTTGAGACGAAGTAATGAACCTTCCCAAACTTTCCATCCGTTCTCGTCTGGGTATCGCGCCTTATATAGCCAGCCGCCTCCAATTCCCGTATCATGGAGGCCATGGTGTCTTTTGAGACTCCGGCAATGGCCGCCATTCCCCTGACGGAGTAATCCCAGCCCTCACGTCGGCTTAGCATCATCATCAGCACGGTCCTCGTTTGGAGCTTCAACCGGGCGTCGAACATTATGTCGTAATAAAACGGCGCGAATTTTCTGTCTCGGTCAAGTATGGTAAACTCAGCCATGTCCACGCCTCCATTTCGTAAGAGCTTTCGCGGCCTCCGCCACGTCTGCGGGTATCGGAAAGAGCCGTCTTTCCATGATCTCTCCCGGCTTTTCCGGGGAATATAAGATTTTTCGTTTTATGTACCCGGCTTTTACCAGCTCTGAAATACGCCTTGAGATGTGCCGGTCCGTTCTGTCCATCGCAGTACCGAGTTCGGCATTGGTCTTTGTACAATATCCCGTCGCGGCTGCCTCCGTCAGGATGATGTGGTACAGATACCGCGCAGACATGGGCAGTCGATTATCGTGCGTCACCACAGATGAGACAACAAGAGGATCATTTGTCCGCATGATTTTTCCCTTTCCTTCTCTCAAATTCGGCGTTTATTCCCGCCGTGAGGTCGCCGTAGATGCGCCCCATCTCCTTGTTCAGGATACGCAGGACCGCCATGGCATACTTCGGATAGTCCGTCCGGCTGAGGCGCAGCTCGGTTTCAAGACTGTCCTCCGCCAGCGCCTCGGCGAGGATCACATCCGCCAATGCCCCCTGCACGGTTTCTGCCACGTCAATGAAGTCTGCTTTGTCCATATTTACAAGCCCTCCTGTTTTTGTTTGTTAGCACTATGTTAGCACCTTGTTTGTAGAAAGTCAAGAGAAAAAATGCTAACATAGTGCTAAAGGAGTGATTGCACATGTCCACAAGCAAAATTCAAACCGGCCTCCGCCTTGATGAGACCACTTACACGAAAGCCAAAGCCCTCGCCGATCAGGAGTGTAGATCGTTAAACAACCTTGTCGAGTATGCCTTGCAGAAGTACATTTCTGAGTTTGAGTCGGTCAACGGTCCGATTCCTGTTCCCGAGGAGTAAGTGCCGCGTTGTTCCTGGCGCTGAGCCCCAAGTCTATCAACAGCAGCAACAGCGAGTTGATCGACACGCCTATGGTGTCCGCCAAAGAAACCAGCTCGTCATACCTATCCGCAGGAATACGGAGGCCCGTTTGGACCTTGTCATTTGGATTTTTCACAGTTCACCCCCTTGCAAAATTCGGGATGGTCTGGTATAATATCTCTTGTCCGCATGGTTTTATACCGTGCACCCCTTTGGTCCCTCGTCGGGTTCACCGCCGGCGAGGGGCTTTTTCTTTCTCCCTGGGGCCCCCGCGCGAACCGAACCCCCTGGGGTCCCCGCGCGATCAAAATCGCGCGGGGAGAGGAGGAGCGAAGTCAGCGACTGAGCCCTGCCGCTTGCGGCGGGGCGAAGCAGAGCGACTTCCGCGACGACGAGGGACGTTGTCCGCATGGCTTTATACCGTGCGCCCCTCATGCCGACATCCACCTGGCCAGCGCCACCAGCGACACGTTCTTGATGGCCGCGTTCCGGCCCATCTTCTTGATGGGGAAGGTCCTGTCGGCCTCCAGCGTCCGGGGATCCTTGTGCAGAAACTTCGCCACCTGCTTGAGCGGCACGAAAACGGTGTCCTGGCCGAAGTGGTCGCGGACCTGCTCCAGATGCGCGTAGTAATCGGGCTTTTCCATGTTTTTACTCCTTTCTCGCGGCGAACCGCATCTCAAAATAGGCTTTGATCGTCTTTGACCCCATGTCCAGGATCTCCTCGAAGATCTCCGACTCATCGTCATCGATCCGCCCATCGGCCACCATCCGCAGGAGCTTCCGGTCAAACCGCCCGTCCACCAGATCCAGCACCAGGGATATGTACTCCGCCGCGGCCTCCGGCAGCGGCCGGCCGATCCTGATGTCCGGGATGAGCGCATCCAGCGCTGAGGAGTGCTCCCGGAGGTACACCCCCGTCAGCCACGGTGCCGACAGGGCCGCGCTGAGCATGTCCAGGGCGTCCAGCGGGCAGGTCCTGGCGCCGCTCTCCCAAGCCCTCACCGAATCCGGCGAATACCCGGTCCGCTCGGCCAGCGCTTCCTGCGTCAAACCGCTACCGATCCGCGCCCTTTGAATGGCGTTTCCCGCTTTTCTGTCCATGGTGTCAATCCCTCCATTGGGGTATAATCATTGCTGGGGTAAAGTCCTCTGCGCCGGTACCTTCTCCACCAAGTCCAGCTCCAGCAGTTCCGAGAGACTGATGTCCACCGCGTCCCATGTCCGGGCCCCGGACAGGCCCGTCAACGTCCGGCTCAGGGTCACCTTACCGCCGAAGGGGTACAGGAAAAAGTGATAAAGCCGTCCTTCGTGGGAAAAATCCAGCGTATAGTCCTGCAAACCCGTGATCTCGCGAAATTCCACCTTCCTGCACTTCACTGGCACCTCAAAGTGCCGCCGGACCAGCTCATAAAGCCCGGTCTTCGTCGCCTTTAGACGGTATTGCTGTCCTGCCATTCTCTTTCCCTCCTCTCACGCGCTGTCCTCAGCCTTCTCCTGGTTCTCAAAGAACCGGGTCCAGTCAAACCCCAGGACCGTGGCAATTCTCTTGGCAAATTCCACCGAGGGCTCACGCAGGCCCGACTCGATGTTCGCGTAACCGCCCTGTGAAGTCCCGACCTCCCTTGCAATCTCCTGCTGAGTTTTGCCCTGGCTGATTCTGAGGTCAGCCAACCATTGTCTTTTCATTGATTTCACCTCCTTGTTATTTCATTGTGAAATTAAAATACCACTTCAAAATGTGTTTGTCAATACGTTCTGAAATAATTTTTTTATTTTCTTTATCACATCTTGAAATAATCCGGGGCAGAGTGGTAAATTATTTCATGGGGTGATGCTAGGATGACAGAATTTAGCCTCCGCTTAAAAGAAGCAAGAGAACTACGCGGCTACAAATCACAGCAGGCGTTTGCCGACGCTTTTGGTGTTGCTCAGTCAACCGTCGGGAACTGGGAAGCCGCGGCCCGTGAGCCAAATTTAGAAACGATGAAACGTCTGGCAAGCTTTTTGAATGTAACCGTGGATTGGCTCCTCGGACTTGTAAACGAGGAAAGCCCCCTCGCTGAAATCAGCGAAGAGGCTTTGGATGCTGAGATTGTGGCTCACCTGAAGGCATTAAGCCCGGAGGATCTTAAGACTGTCGATTATGCCGTGCAAGGCATCTTAACAGCACGAGAAGGACAAGCTTTTCCTCCCGCCGGAGGGCACAAATAGCCCTCTTGAGGTCTTCAATGTCCATGCTTTTTCCCTTTCCGGCAAGACGTCCCGCCATGTATTAGCGCCGGGGACATTATAACACAGAATAATACAAAATCTATATAAAAGTGCCCAAATCGGGCACATGGGAGGCAAAAGAGTGGCTAAAACACCTCCAAGCAAGAAAAAGCATATTTTACTGCGAATATTGATTTTTCTTATTGTCTTCTACCTGTGTATGATAATCATTGTAAAAGTCTATCCAACTGTTGACAATACCGTACAAATTGGCTTTGGTGGTGTGCTGCTTGCATTAGGACTACCGACCTTAGCTGCAATATTTGTCCCTTCTCTTTTCCGAAGGATTAAGCAAAAAAACGCACCATTAGATGTGCAGTTGCCGAGTCAAAACAAATTTGCAGATGCAAAAAAATACTCGACACATTTTCAGCCTGCACCCGTGGTGGAGCCGGTAATTGGTCCAACTGTGTTTGAGGATGATATAGACCAAGCCGCGCACGTCATTTTTGATTTGGGCTTTGTCTCCGTTTCGGGCATCCAAAGGCGATTGAAATGGAGTTACTCAAGAGCAGCAAGGGCAATCGACGAATTGGAAGCCCTCGGCGCAGTTGGACCTTTTAACGGTTCCGCTCCCCGGGCCCTTTTGATGACGAGGGAGGGCTACCTTACAAAGCGGAGAAAAAAGCCCTCTACCGACCCCACGTCTCCAGAGAAGGTAGATGTGGATAAGATAATCTCAGATGAGGAGGAATGGCGGCGTCAACAGTACTCCGATCCCGTCCAGTATGAACTTGACCGTATTGACGGAATGGATGGCAGCACATTCGAACATTGGTGCGCTGATCTTCTGCGGAATAACGAGTATCGCGATGTATCTGTAACTCAAGCCAGCAATGATCAGGGTGTCGATATTATTGCCACAAAAGACGGCGTAATGTACGCAATCCAGTGCAAATGCTATTCGTCCGATCTTGGGAACAAGCCTGTTCAGGAAGTACATACGGGGAGATATATTTATCATTGTCATGTTGGAGTGGTAATGACGAACCGCTTCTTTACTGACGGAGCCAAGGAGGCTGCCAAAGCAACAGGTGTCCTTCTATGGGATAGAAATAATCTCATTACTATGATTAAGAACGCCTCACGTGTATAGGCACCTACTTCATTGAGTGGAAAATGTGTCCAGTTTGGGCACAAAAGGAGAATACATACATGAGAAAGAAAATCGCCGTCATCTTGATGCTTGCCCTCATTGCCGTGATGATTGGGGGATGCGTTCTGATCGATAAAACTTCTAACGATGACGATAGCACCGAGCCCACCACAGCGCCGGCGAAAATTGAGCCGACGAAAACTGAGCCGACGAAAACTGAGCCAGTGACGTCTGACGACGCGACCACGCCAAAGCAGACGGAGGCCGAGCCGGATACGAAAGCCGGAGGAAGCCCCTGAAAAGTCCGTCTTCGGCGTGGGCGAGAGTGCGGAGGTCAATGATGTGGTCGTCACGCTGCTTGATGTCCGGGAAAGTATGGGCTCTGACTTTACTGTCCCATCTGACGGTAATGTTTTTATAATCTGTGAGTTTGAAATACAGAACAACTCCAAGTCGGATCTTGCCATCAGTTCGTTGTTATCCTTCGAGACATACATCGACGATTATGCCACGAATCTCAGCCTCACCGCCACAATCGCCGCAGGTACCGCCCAGCTTGATGGGACCGTGGCGCCTGGAAAGAAGATGAAGGGCGTTGTTGGCTATGAGGCCGCCGAGGACTGGAAGACCATAGAGGTGCGCTTCAAGTCAAACGTGTGGCTGAATAAGCAGCATCAATTCAAATATACAAAATAACCCGGCGAGTGTGTTCCGCCCGGGAAAGAGACGGTTTTGTGTCCAAAAAGCACCGCTCCGTCAGCCTTGCGGAGTTAAATAAATTTACCTGTTGACAAATCGTGTCCAAGGGCATATTATAAGTGTGTAGCTTATTGCTACCATTGTTTAAACAGCCCTTGGAAGTAGACCTCCCACCATCCGGGAAGTGTCGAAACCAAGGGCTTTTTGTTTTGGATGAGAATCAAAGGAGCGTAGAGAATGGATAGACAACAAATAGCAAAATTAAAGCTTACTTTTGATGATATTGCCCACACCACTGAAGACGGCGTGGAATATTGGCTGGCGCGTGAGCTTCAGACTGTCTTGGGGTATCAGAGATGGGAAAACTTTCTTGTCGCTATCAATAGAGCAATAGTTGCTTGTGAAAGTGCCGGCAATTTGGTGAGCGATCAATTTCGTGAGGTCACGAAATTGATCGAGCATGGCAAAGGCGGGAAGCGCGAAATACTTGACTTCATGCTCACCCGCTACGCCTGTTACCTGATTGCACAGAACGGCGACCCACGCAAGGATGAGATTGCCTTTGCCCAAACTTATTTTGCCGTCCAGACCCGTAAACAGGAGGTCCTTGAGCAGCGCCTCTCCGACATTAACCGCATCCAGCTTCGGGAGCAGCTGAGGGCGTCAGAGAAGCGCCTCTCCCAAAACATCTATGAGCGCGGCGTGGACGAGAAAGGATTTGGGCGCATTCGCTCCAAGGGTGACGCGGCGCTCTTTGGCGGCCATACTACCGAGGACATGAAACACCGGTACGGGATCAAAAGCGGGCCGCTGGCGGACCGTCTCCCGCCTGTGACCGTCGCCGCAAAGAATCTGGCCACCGAGATGACGAACCTCCGCGTGGAGACCGAGGATCTTCAGGGCGAAGCGCCGATTACCCGCGAACACGTGCAGAACAACAGAAGCGTCCGGGCCATGCTGATAGAAAGGGACATCCGTCCAGAGAATTTACCCCCGGAGGAAGACATAAAGAAAGTGGAACGCCGTGTCAAATCCGAAGAAAAGCGCCTTGCCGATGCCTCGGGGAAACTTCCTGAGTCTAGCAAGAAGGAATAATCAAGAAGGCCCTGTGTCCATTTTGGACACCGTAGGAAGGGAGTGTGCCGAGTGACCCAACGGAAAGACGGAATCTGGCAGCAGGCCATGACGGTGATAGTCGATGGGCGGAGGGTCCAGAAATACTTCTACGGGAAAACGAAGGCCGATGTGCTCCGGAAGATCCAAGACTACAAGGATGAGCAGGCCAGCGGTCCGACCTTCGGCGCCGTCGCCGATGAGTGGTGGGAGCACCACGAGCCCACTCTGGCAGCCAACACTACTAAGTCCTACAAGCCGGCACTGGTCAGAGCAAAGGAACAGTTTGGCGACCGGCGTATCCGGCAGATACTCCCCACCGAGATCAACCAGTTTCTCAAGGCATTCATCAAGGAGAAGAGCGCTGCCAAGAAGACCGCCACCACCCAGCGAATGGTCATCAACCTCATCTTCAAGTACGCCGTAAAAAACGGGTATGCGATAGTCAACCCCGCAAGGGAAATCTCTCTTCCCCGGAATCTTTCGAGTAAGGAACGCGAGCTGCCGGAGGACGATCAGATCAAGCTTGTCAAAGAGCACACAGACGCGCCCTTCGGTATGTTTGCCTATTGGGCGCTCTACACCGGCTGCCGGCGTGGGGAGCTTCAGGCGCTGACCTGGGAGGACGTTGACCTGGAGAATGGCTGGATCCATATCACAAAAACCCTTTATTACAAAAACGGCAAGCCCGCCATTAAGCCGCCGAAAACGAAAAAAGGCATCCGGGACATCCCCCTTCTGGATAAACTCGCCGAGAAGCTGGAGCCGGGAAAGGGCCTCATTTTCGCCAACAAATCCGGCGGGTATCTCACCGAGTGGCAGTTTCAGAAAAATTGGGCAGATTACAAAGAAGCCTCCGGCGTAACATGCACAGCCCACCAGCTGCGCCACGTCTTCACAACGATGCTTTTCGAAAACCAAATCGAGCCGAAGGACATTCAAACCATCGTCGGCCACGCGCAATTATCAACGACCATGGACATCTACACGCACATCCGAAAAGTGCAGGCGGATCGCGTGAAGGCGAAAGTCTCCGCTCTCGACATTACATAGTCCGTTTTGTCCGCCGGCGAAAAACAGTCTCAGCGCACAATGTACCTACAATGTAATATAATGGCTTTTCCCTTGGAAATAAAGGGTTCAATGAGGGTTCGAATCCCTCCTTCTCCGCCACCGGAAAAGCCGCCCGCTGGGCGGCTTTTCTGTTCTACTGATTCTTGCGAGGTGACATCATGTACATCCAATATACCCTCCCTCTCACCCTCACCGACGGGGATTTTACCGACGCTGGGGGCGTGAAGGCGTCCAGGCTTTTACACGCCTTTCAGGAGATCGCCAAGGCCCACGCCACGGCGGCGGGGCTGGGGTTTGACGTGCTCATCGCCAAAAACCTCATCTGGGTCATCACCAAATCCCGCTTTCGCGTGCTGGACCGGCTGCGCCCCGGCGTGCCCTACACCCTCCTGAGCTTCCCCCGCCGCACCGGGTCGCTCATCTATGACCGGGACTTCCACATCCTCTCCCCCGAGGGCGCGGAGCTGGTCACCGGGACCAGCCAGTGGTGCATCGTCAACGCCCAGACCCGCCACGTGGAGCAGACGGACCTGGATTTTGAGGGCGTCTACAACCCCGACCCCGCCATGCCCGAGGGCATCCCCCGCATCCGCCCCCGGGACCTGGAGCCCGCCGGCGTCCACACCGTCGTCCCCGCCGACCTGGACGAGAACGACCACACCAACAACTGCCGCTACGCCGACATGGCCCTGGAGGTCCTGGGCATCGAGTCCGTCCGCGAGCTCACCCTGAACTTCGCCTCCGAGACGCGCCTGGGCGACACCATCGCCCTCTACCGCGCCCCCGGCAACATCGCCGCCGCCAAGCTGGGCGACGCGCTGGTGTTCGCGGGGAAGGCGGAAGAGCTGGCTTGAAAGGGCTTCGCCCTTTCAATGCCAAGGGGCTTCCTGCTGTTTTACGGAGGTGAGGAAGCGGCGGTGGGAAAAAGGTTTGAGGCTTTGCCGCATTTTTTATATTCCCCACCCGCCCTGGCCTCCCCCCTTGGGGGAGATGGCGCGAAGCGCCGGAAGGGTCCGCCGCCGCACGAACCACCCCTGCCGCTACGCGGCTGTCCCCGACCTAGGAGGGGCTAACGTGTCGGGGGTGGTGCCATTTGCCGGAACCGGTCTATCATCCAACGCTCGCTTCCCCCCTGCCCCCCTCCTACGAGGAGGGGGCCCTGAGACGGGGGCGGGTGCGTTTTTTCGAAACCGTTCCGTTATCGCAACCTCTTTTGCCTCTCCTAGGTCGGGGTGGCCGAGCGAAGCGAGGCCGGGGTGGTGCTGCAATCCGTTCATCGGAAACGTCAGTTACGCCCAACGGGCTCGAATACCCCGCCGCCGCGGCGGCACCCCTTTTTCCGAAAAAGGGGTCGGGGGAATAAGGTTGCGGCGCTTTGCGCCGCATTTATAAAAATTGCGCCGCAAAGCGGCGCAAACCTTTTTAAGCCCCCCTCCTCGTAGGAGGGGGGCAGGGGGGAAGCGAAGGTGGGAGGACAGAGCGGTATCGACGACCCGCACCCGCCAAAGCCCCTCCCTCCGGGGTCCCCGGCGGGCTGTTGCCCGCTGGGGAGAGGACTGTGCCCGCAGGCGCGTTTCGGAGGCCAACCGCCGCGTAGCGGCGGCTCTTAGGCCGGAGATGAGCGATGCCAGCGCCTGAGCCCGACCAACGGGAGGGCGAAGCAAAGCGGCATCAGCGACGACGAGTCCGAGCGAAGCGAAGGGCAGGGTGGGGACGTCTAGCGAACCGCCCAGAAACCCGCACCCACCCCCTGCCCCCTCCCCAAGGGAGGGGCAGCTATGTTGGGGGATGGGTGCGATTTATCGGAACCGCTCATGTTACGCCACGTAGCACGGGCGGACACATGGGTCCGCCCCTACAGAAGATTTGGAAGATAGTTCCACATAAATGATGCCGGAGGTTATTGACACAGGTCGCCCGGTTGGGCGGCCTGTCAGCTTGTCAAAAAAACTCAAATCGAGCATTTTTCCCGGCGGCATGTACGTCGGAAAAAATTCCTTTTGTCGCTCAAGTGTGCCCCGAAGGGGCGCGCGCAGGGCGACGGCAGGGAAATTTTGCGTGAATTCCGCAGAATTTCCCGCACGTTTCCCTTTGTCGGAAAAGGCCGCAGGCCTTTTTCGACAGGCTGAAAGGCCGCCCGGTGGGCGGCCTGTGTGGGTCATTCGACGGTCGATGCCAAATCATTTTCGCCTGATGCCTCGTCCGTGTCCGGGGACGGGTGGCCGGGGAGGGCGCTGCCGGCTTTGGGGATGAAGCGCTGGAGGATGGTGGCGGCCTCGGCGCGGGCGATGTTGGCCGCGGGCTGGAAGGTGTGGTCATCGAAGCCGAGGATGAGGCCGGTGTGGGAGGCCCAGCTGACGCTCTCCGCGGCCCAGTCCGGAATGGACTCGTAATCGGGGAAGACGGTGAGGTCCCCCCGGCCGGAGACATCGAGGCCGAGGTCGCCGCTCCAGCGGTAGATCATGGTGACGATCTGCGCGCGGCTCAGGGATTCCCCGGGCCGGAAGAGGTCCTCCGCGCCGGAACCGTTGGTGATCTTGTGCTCATAGGCCCAGTTGACGGCGGGGATGTACCACTCCTCCGTAAGGTCCGTGAAGGGCGAGACAGCGTCCGTCTCCGGACGGCCGGCGGTGACCCACAGGGCGTAGATCATCTCCGCCCTGCTGGCGCCCTCCACGCCCCGGTAGAGGGGGGCGTCCCAATCCTGGAAGAGCTGGTTTTCATAGCTGAAGATGACCGCGGAGGCGTACCATTCGTTTCCCCGCACGTCCTCGTAAAGGGCGTACTGGCGCTGGGCCAGGCCCTCCAGGGAGTAGGGGCCGTCCAGAACATAGGCGCTCCTGTCGTCGGTGCGGAAGAGGGCCTCGGTGTCCTCGGTGACGAAGTAGCGGGTGAGGGGCGCGAGGGCGGAGCCGGAGGGGACGACCTGCCCGGTGGAGGTGTCGATGACCTCGCCGGCCTCATAGACCACGGCGGCGGCGCCCTCGGTGAGGATGAAGCTCCCGCCCAGCCCCAGGGTCACGTCCCCCTCGCCGGCGAAGGCCTCCCGGCCGGCGGTGTAGGTGAGGACCCCCTCGCCTGTGGCGATGGCGTCCGCCCTGTCGTAGAGGGCGGCCAGGACCGTGTCCATAGTTTCCTGCCCCAGGGCCAGCAGGGCCTGGGTATATTCGTTGTCGGCGTACTCCCTGGTGATCAGCGGGTCGGCGGCTGTGCCGGCGTCACTGGCGACGGCGCCGGTGAGGGCCGTCAGGAGCGTCAGGGTGAGGGCCGCGGCGATAAGCTTTTTCATGTTTCCTCCTTGTGGGACTGGTTCTCCGACGTCCGGCCCCGCAGGTAATAGCCCAGCGTCAGGAGACTGTCGGACAGGTGTACGTTCTCCACGATGGTGTCGCCCAGGTCCGCGTCAATGTCGCTCCCCGTGAAATTCCAGATCCCCCGCACGCCGTTCCGGGCGGCCAGCTCCGAGACATCCTTCACGAATTTCCGGGGGAGGGTGAGGACGATGACGTCCACCGGGTTTTCCTTGAGATACCCCTCCAGGGCGTCGGATTCCAGGATCGGTACCTCCGAGACGCGCCGGCCGATGAGGGCGGGGTCCGCGTCAAAGGCCGCCGTCACCTCCACGCCGCACTCGTCGAAGCGGAAGTTGGCTAAAAGCGCCCGGCCCAGGTTGCCCACGCCCACCACCACGGCCCGCAGCGTTTCGCCGATGCCGAGGACCGCGGCGATGCCCTCCCGGAGCTCCCGGACGCGGTAGCCGTAGCCCTGCTGGCCGAAGCCGCCGAAGCAGTTGAGATCCTGGCGGATCTGGGAGGCCGTCAGTCCCATGGCGGAGCTTAAGTCCCGGGAGGAGGTGCGCTCCTCGCCGGCCCGCTCCATGCCCGTCAGGCGCCGCAGATACCGGGGCAGCCTTCTGATGACGTTGGCCGAGATCCTGTATTTCATAGCCCGGACGCCTCCCAAAGCAAAGATCAAGCTTATCTTATCATATTGTGTCAAAAAAAACAAGACGGAAGATAAAAGTTCGTCCAAGGTTCTTCCTTCCATCAAGTTTTCTTCGGTTCCGTGGCCCGGAGAACTTGACAAACCCACCGACCGGGTATAAAATTATCGTTGGCTAACCCAATTTTGAACCGAGGCGAATGAAAAAATGTCTGAACGATTTGTTTACGCCGACAACGCGGCTACCACCGCCGTCAGCGACACCTGCGTCAAGGCCATGCTCCCGTACCTTCAGGACAACTACGGCAATCCCTCCTCCCTCTACTCCGTGGGCCGCAACGCCCACCGGGGCCTGGACGAGGCCCGCGCCAAGGTGGCAAGGTGCCTAAACGCCGAGCCTAACGAGATCTACTTCACCGGCTGCGGCACGGAGTCCGACAACTGGGCGCTCAAGGGCATCGCCGAGGCCAAGGCCGCGAAGGGCAGGCACATCATCACCAGCTCCATCGAGCACCACGCCATCACCCACACCCTGGACTGGCTCAAGAAGAAGGGCTATGAGGTCACCTACCTCAAGGCCGACAAGCTGGGCGGCATCGACCTTGCCGAGCTGGAGGCCGCCATCCGGCCGGACACCATCCTCGTCAGCGTCATGATGGCCAACAATGAGATCGGCACCATCCTGCCCGTGGCCGACATCGGCCGCGTCTGCCATGAGCACGGCGTCCTCTTCCACACCGACGCCGTCCAGGCCGCCGGCCACATCCCCATCGACGTGAAGGCCATGAACATCGACCTTCTCTCCATCTCCGGCCACAAGTTCCACGGTCCCAAGGGCGTAGGCGCCATGTATATCCGGAAGGGCGTCCGGGTCCCCCAGCTTCTCCACGGCGGCGGGCAGGAGCGCAACCAGCGCTCCGGCACCGAGAACGTCCCGGAGATCGTAGGCATGGCCGCGGCGCTGGAGGAGGCCGTCAATAAGCTCCCGGAGACCATGCCGCGCGTGGCCAAAATGCGCGACCGGCTCATCGAGGCCTTCAAGGACATCCCCTACAGCCGCCTCACCGGCGACCCGGTGAACCGCCTTCCCGGCATCGCCAGCTTCGTTTTCGAGTGCGTGGAGGGGGAGAGCCTGGTCCTGAGCCTGGACCACGAGGGCATCTGCGCCAGCTCCGGCTCGGCCTGCTCCTCCGTGAGCCTGGACCCCAGCCACGTGCTCCTGGCCATCGGCCTTCCCCACGAGGTGGCCCACGGTTCCCTGCGCCTGTCCCTCACGGACACCACCACGGACGAGGACATCGACTATATCATCGAGAAGCTCCCGCCCATCATCGAGCGCCTGCGCTCCATGTCGCCCCTGTGGGAGGACCGGCTGAATGGAAAATTTTAACGAGCTCCAAAAGGAGATCCTGCGGCTGAAAAAAGAGAAAAACGCCCTCATCCTGGCCCACTACTACGTGCCCCTGGAGGTCCAGGACGCGGCGGACGCCGTCTGCGACTCCTTCGCCATGGCACAGAAGGCCGCGAAGGCCGAAAATGACATCATCGTCATCTGCGGCGTGCGGTTCATGGGGGAGAGCGCCAAGCTTTTATCCCCGGACAAGACCGTCCTCCTGCCCAGTATGGACGCCGGCTGCCCTATGGCGGACATGGTGACCCCGGAGGATGTGCTGCGCCTGCGGGCGGAGCACCCCCGTGCCAAGGTCATGTGCTACGTCAATTCCTCCGCCGCCGTGAAGGCCGTCTCGGACGTGTGCTGTACCAGCTCCTCGGCTCTGCGGATCGCGAAAAATCTGGACTGCGAGGAGATCATCTTCGTCCCGGACGTGCATCTCGGGTCCTTCGTGGCCGCTCACGTTCCGGAAAAGAAGTTCTGGCTCCACGACGGCTTCTGTCCCACCCACCACAAAATAAGCGAGGCCGACGTCCTGGCCGCCAAACGCGCCCACCCCGACGCCGTTTTCGCCGTCCACCCGGAGTGCGGGGAGGACGTGGTCAAGCATGGCAATCTGGTGGGCTCCACCGCTGAAATTCTGGACTTCGCCCGGAAGACGGACGCCCCGGAGATCTTGATCGGCACGGAGAGCGAGATCGTCTCCCGCCTTAGACGGGAGTTGCCGGGGAAGAAAATCTACGGCGTGGGCAGCTCCTTCGTCTGCCCCAACATGAAAAAAGTGACCCTGGAGGCGCTTTATGAGTGCCTGCGGGATGAAAAAACCAAGGTCGAGCTGCCCGAGGACGTGCTTTCCGCCGCCCGGGGGAGCCTGGACCGGATGGTAAATTCTTAAAGGAGGACCGCCATGTATTCCGAAAAGGTCATGGACCACTTCACCAACCCCCGCAACGTGGGCGAGCTGCCCGACGCCAACGCCATCGGCCAGGTGGGCAATCCCGTCTGCGGCGACATCATGAAGATCTATATGAAGATCGAAAACGGCATCATCGAGAAGGTCAGCTTCAAAACCTTCGGCTGCGGCGCCGCCATCGCCACAAGCTCCATGTCCACGGAGCTTGTGAAGGGCAAGTCCATCGAGGAGGCCCTGAAGCTCACCAACAAGGCCGTCGCCGAGGCCCTGGACGGCCTGCCTCCCCAGAAGCTCCACTGCTCGGTCCTGGCCGAGGAGGGCATCCGCGCGTGCCTCGCCGACTACTACAAGCGCCAGAACATCCCCCTCCCCCCGGAGCTGCGCGACGCCGACTGCGACGGCTGTTGCGATACGTGCGGGAAAAATCTGGCTTGAAAGGCCGCAGGCCTTTCCCGCCAGAGGGAACGTGCGGAACCCCCGGCGTGAATTCTGCGGAATTCACGCCGGGGGTTCCTGCTGTTTTGCTTCGCGCACTCGCTTCGCTCGCACACTCCGCAAAACAAAAGGAATTTTTTCCGACGTACACGCCGCCGGAAAAAATGGCTCGATGGGGGATTTTAGCCTCCCCCTTGGGGGAGGTGGCGCGAAGCGCCGGAAGGGTTGCCCCTCCTAGGTCGGGGTGGCCGAGCGAAGCGAGGCCGGGGTGGTTCCGTTTATCATTCCGCTCCGATAATCGCACCCACCCCCTGCCCCCTCCCAAAGGGAGGGGCTTTGGCGGGTGCGTTTTATCGGAACCGTTCCCGTCACACCACGTGGGCACGGGCGGGTTTGGAACCCGCCCCTACAGGGAATATGGAAGGTTATCCCATTCAACCGACGCCGGAGGTCATCAAAACGCGGGCCGCCGTAGGCGGCGGCCCTCCTGTTGAGCATTTTTTCCGGCGGCATGTACGTCGGAAAAAATACCTTTTGTCACGCAAGTGTGCCGCTTGCGGCGCGCAGCGTGACAGCAGGAAGACCTCCCGGAAAAGCCCGCAGGCTTTTCCGGGAGGCCTTCCGCACGTTTCCCCTTGGCATTGAAAGGGCAAAGCCCTTTCAAGCCAGTTTTTCACACCGTCAGCGTCCCCGCGTCGGTTTCCAGCAGGAGCAAAATGCGCTCCTCGGCGCCTGATCGGGCGTTGAGGTAGACGAGGGCGTGCTTGCCCTCCGGGGTCTTGCAGAGGTACTCCTCGCACAGGACCTCGCTTTTCCCCGGCGTGGGGATGAGGGCGGGGCGGTGGGACTCGACGGTGAGGGCGGGGGAGAGGGTCACGGCGTCGGGGTCGAAGGAGACGCCGGGCAGGTCACGCTTCGTGTGGTTCATGAGATACCCCCGGGCCTCGAGACCGGTGACCGCGCCGGTGTCCAGGGCCACGGTGACCTTCACAAGGTCTGGATAGCACAGCACGCCGTCCTGCTCATAGGCGAAGTTGGACATAAGCTCGCCGCCCTCGGCGGTGTAGTAGGTGGACGCCATATGGTCAAAGCCGTGGTCGGCGAGGAACGCCTGGGCGGCGCGCAGGGCCTCCTCCGGCGTCACGTCCCCCTCGGCGGTCTCCCTGGCGGTACCGTACCAGACCACCCGGCCGCCGGCCCTGGTGACCTCCAGCGTCTGTGTCTCATTGCCGTTCTGGCAGGTGAGGACGTAGACGGGCATGGCGTCCTCCTCCCGGAGGTAGAGGACCGTGAGCTTGCTTTCCTCTATCCCCAGGAATTTGGCCGCCGCCTTTTTGGCCTCGTCCTCGCCGATCTCCGGAAGGCCGGCGAGCGCCTGGGGCTTCAGGCTCTCAATGTGCTGGGAGAAGGGGCCGTCGTAGATGAGGGAGGGCATCTCGGGAAGGTCCGTCTCCATGTCCTTGAAGCCGGCGGCAAAGCCGGTGCCCACCAGCTTGTCCTCCGCCCCGGCGATGGTGTCCTCGGCGCGGTCCAGCTCGGCGGTGCTGATGTCCCCGGCGATGAGCCGCGCGGACAGGTCCGCCAGCGTCCCGGCCACCTGTCCGGCGCTTTCGGAGAGGGCCGTCAGGGCCTCCCGCGTCTCCTCGTCCAGCCCCTCGCCGCGGGCGCCCATGCGGCCCAGGTACGAGAGGTAGTCGCCGGTTTTGGCCAGAAACGCCGCCGTGTGCTCCAGCTCGATGTTCCCGTAGGGGAGGCTGGCGATGGCCTGGGAGGCGGCGGCGCAGTGGGCGTACCCCTCGGCGCACAGGTCGCTGACCATGGTGGGCGTGGCGGCGCAGAGGGTCTTCTGCAAGGACGCGTCCAGCGCCCCCACGGCGTCGGCCAGCTCCACAAAGGCGTGGTCATAGCCGACGGCCACCGTCCGGCGCAGGGCGGTCTTCTCCCGCTCGCTCCGCCACAAAAAGCCGCCCATGACCGCCACAGCCGCCAGGGCGTAGACGATGATGAGCCGGCCTGTTTTCTTGGAATACCACATAAAAACACCCCTTTTGCCCTAGCTTTGGCGCAAAAGGGGTGCGTTACTCTTTGAAAAATTATGAAAGCTTGGCAATCGCGGCCTTCACCCGCGCGAGGCACTCGCTCTTCCCCAAAATGCGCGCGATCTCCACCGCGCCGCCGGGGGTGACGGCCTTGCCCGTGAGGGCGATGCGCAGGGGCCACATGAGTTTGGCGTTTTTCACGCCCCGGGCCTCGGCCATGTCCGTGAGGAGCTTCAAAAGCGTCTCGTCGTCCCAGGACTCTACCGCCTCCAGCGCCGGGAGGAGAAGCCCCAGCGTCTCCAGGGAGCCGGGAATGTCGGTCTTGGACTTTTTGTGGACGTAAAGCTCCGGGGAATAGTCCGGCACCGCGTCAAAGAAGTCCACCTTCTCCGGAATGTCCGAGAGCTTTTCCGTGCGCTGCTGCAAAAGCGCGGCCACCGCCGATGTGTCCACGGACGGGCTCTTCACGCTTTTGCGGATCCACGGCTCGGCCACGCGGGCGAAGTCCTTCGGCGCCATGGCCCGGATGTATTCCGCGTTGAAGTAGGTGAGCTTGGCAAGGTCGAAGACCGCCGGGGATTTGGAAACGCCGTGGAGGTCGAAGACCTCCGCCAGCTCCGGGAGACTGAAGATCTCCCGCTCCCCGCCGGGGGACCAGCCGAGAAGCGCCACGTAGTTCACCACCGCCGGGGTGAGATAGCCGTCGGCGATCAGGTCCTCGTAGCTGGGGTCGCCGTGGCGTTTGGACATCTTCCGTGCCGCGCCGGTCTCGGCATCCGTCACCATGACGGAGGAGCAGTGGACGTAGGTGGGCACCTCCCAACCGAAGGCCTCGTAGAGCAGGTTATACTTGGGCGCGGAGCTTAAATATTCCGCCCCCCGCACCACGTGGGTAATGCCCATCAGGTGGTCGTCTATCACGTTGGCGAAGTTGTAGGTGGGCAGGCCGTCGGATTTGAGCAAAATCTGGTCCTCCAGCTCCTTGTTCTCCACGGTGATGTCGCCGTAGACGGCATCGTGGAAGGTGGTGGAGCCGACCCGGGGCATCTTCTGCCGGATGACAAAGGGCTCGCCGGCGGCGGCGCGCTCGTCCGCCTCCTCGGGCGTGAGGGCGCGGCAGGGGTCGTCGCCCCGGTCCCAGTCGCCGGTGTCCTCTTCGGAGGCGGCCTTCTCGCAAAAGCACCGGTACGCCGCGCCCTTTTCCACTAAAAGCTCGGCGTATTCCTTATAAAAGCCCCGTCGCTCGGTCTGGATGTACGGCCCCACAGGCCCGCCCACGTCCGGCCCCTCGTCGTGGTCAAGGCCGCATTCCTGGAGTGTCCGGTAGATGACGTCCACCGCCCCCTCCACAAAGCGCCCCTGGTCCGTGTCCTCGATGCGCAAAATGAATTTTCCCCCGGCGTGCCGGGCGATGAGCCAGGTATAGAGCGCCGTGCGCAGATTGCCCACGTGCATATACCCCGTGGGGCTGGGCGCAAACCGCGTCCGTACCCCCTCCCGCGGGATCCGCGCCTCCATGGCGTCCAGCCACTCTCTGTCAGACATAGAAAAACCTCCTTAATTGTCTACCCCTTAATATATCCCATCGGGCTTTAAAATTCAAGTTGATTGTGGTATAATATCGAGAAATGGACCCCTCAGCCACCCCCGGCGGCGCGTCACCACCCCTGCCGCTTCGCGGCTGTCCCCTCCGTTGGGGGGCAAAAGGGAGCGCACAGGTAATCTTGCCCCTCCTAGGTCGGGGTGGCGCTGCAATCCGATTATCGAAAGCCCCAGTTACGCCCAACGAGCTCGAATACCCCGCCGCTGCGGCGGCACCCCATCTCCGGCCTAAGAGCCGCCCCTTCGGGGCGGTTGGCCTCCGAAACACGCCTGCGGGCGTAGTTTTTCCGAAAAAGGGGTCGGGGGAATAAGGTTGCGCCGCAAGCGGCGCGTTTTGATAAATTGCGCCTCCGGCGCAATAAAATCGAGATGCGGCGAAGCCGCAAACCTTTTTCGCCCCCTCCTCGTAGGAGGGGGGCAGGGGGGAAGCGAGCGTGGGACGACGCATATACCCCTCGAACCCCCGCGCCCAACGGCTGCTTTATCCACTCCACCCACTCCAGGAGGTGACCCACCATGCTTTTATCCGCCACGCGGTATCTGATCCCCGCGCTGGGGGCTGTGATCCTCCTGCGGTGCGCGGCCTTTCTGCTCACCGCCCACCGGACGGCGGAGGTGTGGGGGTGGCTGGAGCTTGGCAATGGCACGCGGGTGGAGCTGGCCCATTGGGAAAACATCGTGGGCCGCGCCCGGTCCGCCGACGTGGTCCTGCCCTACAAGTCCGTCTCCCGGACTCACGCCGCCCTTATGCGGGACAGCGCGGGGCGGTGGACCGTCCAGGACCTGAGCTCCAAGGCCGGCGTGAAGCTCCGGGGCAAGGCCCTTGACGGCCCCGCGCCTGTGCGCACCGGCGATGCCCTCGCCTTCGGCGGGGCCAAATGTGTTTTCCACGCCGCCACGGCCCGGGAGGAGCGGGACCGGGCCCAGGCCCGGCGGGACGGCCGCGCCGGGCTCCACAGCACCGTCAGCGTCCTCCTGCTCACCGCCTTTGTGGTCCTGGTGGCGGCCCAGCACCTCCTCACCGGCGCGAGGGCGTCGGTGGCGGCGGCCTTTGGGGGGCTTCTGGCACTCCTCTGGGGCAGCTACGCCGTCACCCGCGCTCTTCACCGCACGGGCTTTGAGGTGGAGACGCTGGCGTTTATGCTCACGTCGGTGGGCTTTGGCGTGTGCGCCACCTCCGACCCCGGCGCCCTCTGGAAGGAGCTTGCCCTTTTGGCCGCCGGCCTTGTCCTCTATTTCCTCATTGGCACGTATCTGCGGGACCTTGGCCGCGCCCGGAAGCTCAGCGTCCCCATGGCCGCCGCCGGCATCGCCCTTCTCCTGGTGAATCTCCTCACCGCAAAAAGCATCTTCGGCGCGAAAAACTGGCTGGAGGTGGCGGGCATCTCCTTCCAGCCCTCGGAATTTGTGAAGATCTGCTTCATCTTCGCCGGCGCGGCCACGCTGGACAGGCTCTTTACCCGCCGGAACCTTATTCTTTTCGTGGGCTTTGCCGCCGCCACGGTGTTGTGTCTGGCGGCCATGAGCGACTTCGGCACGGCGGCGGTCTTTTTCGTCACCTACATCGTTATCGCCTTCATGCGTTCCGGGAGCTTTGCCACGGTGGTGCTGTCCCTGGCCGGGGCGGGCTTCGGGGCCTTTCTGGCGGTGACGGCGCGGCCCTACATCCTCCGGCGCTTCGCCGCCTGGGGGAACGCCTGGGCCGACCCCTCCGGCGGCGGCTACCAGCAGACCCGCACCATGGCCGCCGCGGCCTCCGGCGGGCTCTTCGGTCTGGGCGGGGGACAGGGGCGGCTTTACAAAATCTTCGCCGCCGACACGGACATGGTCTTCGGCATCGTCTGCGAGGAGCTGGGACTGGTGACGGCAGTCCTGTGCGTCCTGGCGGTGCTCCTGCTGGCGCTCTTCGCCGTGCGGGCGGCGGGCTCGGCCCGCAGTACCTTCACCGCGATCGCCGCCTGCGCGGCGGTGACGGTGATGCTCACCCAGCTGGCGCTGAACGTCTTCGGCTCTGCCGACCTCCTGCCCTTCACCGGCGTCACCTTCCCCTTTGTCTCCCGGGGCGGCTCCAGCCTCATCGCCACCTGGGGGCTCCTGGCCTTTGTCAAGGCCGCCGACGCCCGGCAGGACGCCAGCTTCACCGTCCCCGCCCCGCCCCCACCCGCGCGCCGGCGCGGACGCGGAAAGGAGGAGGAAGCATGAAAAAGGTGCGCTCCCGCGCCACGCTGGCGGCAATTTTGGCCCTGGCGATCCTGGCGCTTCTGGGCATTTTCGTTTTCCGCTTCGTCACACAGGGCGGGGCGTGGGCGTCCTTCGCCTCCAACCCGGACGCCTATGTCGGCGGCGCCCTGCGCGCCGGGACGGTCACCGACCGGAACGGGGAGGTGCTCTACGCCGCCAAAAACGGCGCGGCGGCCTATGCCGCCGACGGGCTCACCCGCCGCGCCACGCTCCACGTGGTGGGTGACCGGAGCTATAAGATCGGCGCCGGCGTCATCTACCGCCACGCGGACCTGATCCTCGGCTGGGACCCGGTGAACGGCCTCTGGGACCCGGCGGGCGAGGGCGGGACATTGGCCCTCTCTGTCGACGCCGGCCTCCAGCGCGCGGCCCTGGAGGCCCTGGGGGACCGGGCCGGGGCCGTGGCGGTACTTGACTACACCACCGGCGAGCTCCTCTGCGCCGTCTCCACCCCCACCTTTGACCCGGACGCCCCGCCGGAGGACGTGGAGAGCCTCCCCGGCGTCTATTTAAACCGCGCCCTCTCCGCCGCCCTCACCCCGGGCTCCACCTTTAAGCTCGTGACGCTGACGGCGGCCATAGAGTGCCTGCCGGACCTCTATGAGCGGGACTTTTCCTGCGCCGGCGAGCTTTCCGTCGGCGGCGGCAAGGTCACCTGCCCCCGCGCCCACGGGGACATGAAGATCGAGGACGCCCTGGCCTCCTCCTGCAACTGCGTCTTCGCCTCCCTGGCGCTGGAGCTGGGCCCGGAGACCATGGCCCGGTACGCCGAAAAGCTGGGCCTCACCGCCCGCCACGACATCGACAGCATGAAGACCGCCGCCGGCCGGTACGACGCGGCGGGGGAGGGGAGCCTGGACCTTGCCTGGTCCGGCGCCGGGCAGTATCACGACCTGGCCTGCCCCGTGACCATGGCTCGCCTGTGCGCCGCCATCGCCAATGACGGCGCGGCCCCGTCGCTCACCATGCTTCTGGGCAAAACCGGCGATTTTGAGGAGCTCATGTCCCCCGACACCGCCGAAAAGCTTGACAAGGCCATGGACTACTGCGTCCGCCGCACCTACGGCGCGGCCAACTTCCCCGGCCTTCTCCTCCGCGCCAAATCCGGCACCGCCGAGACCGGCGCGGAAAACCCCACCGCCTGGTTCGTAGGGTACCTCGCCGACCCGGCCCACCCCTACGCCTTCGCCGTGGCGATCGAAAACGCCGGCTCCGGCGCCTCCCAGGCCGCCCCCGTCGCCAACGCCGTCCTCCAGGCGGCGGTAGGAAATTGACGCGGCGGGGAAAAAGATTTGCGCCTTCGCCGCGTCACCACCCCTGCCGCTTCGCGGCTGTCCCCGACCTAGGAGGGGCTGACGTGACGGGGGCGGTGCGGGTTATCGGAACCGCTCAATTTCGCAACCCTCGCTTCCCCCCTGCCCCCCTCTTACGAGGAGGGGGCCCTGAAACGGGAGCGGATACGATTATTCAGAACCGTTCCGTTATCGCAACCTCTTTTGCCCCTCCTAGGTCGGGGTGGCCGAGCGCAGCGAGGCCGGGGTGGTGCTACACTCCGATTATCGAAAGCCCCAGCGACGCCCAACAGGCTCGAATACCCCGCCGCCGCGGTGCAACCTTTTTTCGCCCCCTCCTCGCAGGAGGAGGGCAGGGGGGAAGCGAGCGTGGGAGGACAGAGCGGTTCCGACAAACCGTACTCGCCCCCGATTGAGAGCCCTCCCCGCAGGGCGGGGAGGGGTGAGGTGGGAGCCGAAGGGCTTTGGACGGCTGCGATGAACGCACGCACCTCATCCGGCGCCTGCGGGCGCCACCTTCCCCGCCCTGCGGGGAAGGCTAGGACGGGGGAAACCCTTCCGCCTCGCTCCGCTCGGCACTTCCCCCCACGGGGGAGGTTAAAAGCTCCCCCTTGGGGCTGCGCCCGGAGGCGCGTGTCGGAGGCCAACCGCCCCGCAGGGGCGGTTCTTAGGCCGAAGACGAGCTGGCACGGCCGCAGGCCGTGACTGAGGGTTCCCCCCAATTTCCCCCTTCCCAACCCGCGCGACACGTGCTATACTACAGAAAAACGCCTGAAAAGGAGAGCACCTTGGAGAACAACGCACCGGAACGCGCCGTGCTGGTGGGGCTTTGCGCCGACAGCATGGAGGAGCGGGAGAGATCGACGGATACGACGCTTGACGAGCTGGAGGCCCTTTTGGGGACCGCCGGGGGCGTCAGTGTGGGAAAGGTCCTGCAAAATAAGCGCGCGCCGGACCCCCGGAGCTTCATCGGCGAGGGGAAGGTCCGGGAGGTGAAGGAGCTTCTGGAGGCAAACGAGTGTACGCTGGCGGTCTTCGACAACGAGCTCTCCCCCTCCCAGCTGCGGGCGCTGGAGGAGGACCTGGGCGTCCACGTGCTGGACCGCTCCCAGCTCATTCTGGACATCTTCGCCACCCGCGCCCGCACGAGAGAGGGACGCCTCCAGGTGGAGCTTGCCCAATATAACTACCTCCTGCCCCGGCTCACCGGTATGTGGACGCACCTTGTGCGCCAGACGGCCTCCGGCGGCAAGAGCCCCATCGGCACCCGCGGCCCCGGCGAGACGCAGCTGGAGACGGACCGCCGCCACATCCGGCGGAAGATCCAAAAATTAGAGGAGGAGCTGGAGGACGTCCGCCGCGTCCGCTCCACCCAACGCCGCGCCCGTGAGAAAAACGGCGTCCCCGTCGTCGCCCTTGTGGGCTACACCAACGCCGGGAAGTCCACGCTCTTAAACCGCCTCACCGGCGCGGGGATCGAGGCCAACGACCGCCTCTTTGACACTCTGGACACCACCACCCGCAAGCTCGTTTTAGCCCCCGGCTCCGAGGCGCTGCTGTCCGACACCGTGGGCTTCATCCGCAAGCTCCCCCACCACCTGGTGGAGGCGTTCAAGGCCACCCTGGAGGAGCTCTCCTTCGCCGACGTGCTCATCCACGTCATCGACGCCTCCTCCCCGGAGCGCAAGGCCCAGGTGGACGTGGTCCGGCGGCTCATCGTCGAGCTTGGCGCCGAGGGCACGCCGTGCATCGACTGTTACAACAAATCCGACCTCTGCCCGGACCCTGCCGGGATCCCCCGGGGGGCAAACGCCGTCGCCATTTCCGCCAAAACGGGGGAGGGGACCGACCGGCTCCTTGCCATGCTCACCGACATCCTGGGCCGGGGCCAGAAGCGCGTCACTCTGACCCTCCCTTACGCCGCCGGGGCGCTGCTGGACACCCTCCACCGGGAGGCCCAGGTCCACGCCCTCTCCTATACCGACGCCGGCATCGTGGCGGACGTCACCGTCAAGCCGGACCTGTGGCCCGCGGTCCGGGACTACGTGGGGTGAGGCCATGTCCGATTATCTGCTCCCCGCCGGCTTCGGCGAAGTTGAATACACGGAAAAGCGCTCCCGCTTCATCGGCCGCGTCTGGCCCGTGGAGACGGAGGCCCAGGCCCTGGAGCATCTGCGGGAAACCCGTGAAAAGCACTGGGACGCCAGCCACAACGTCTACGCCTACTCGGTGCGCTCTACAGGCGCCACTCGGTTTTCCGACGACGGCGAGCCCTCCGGCACCTCCGGGATGCCGGTGCTGGACGTCTTCCGCAAGGCGGGCATCCAGGACTTCTGCTGTGTGGTGACCCGCTACTTCGGCGGCATCCTCCTGGGGGCGGGGGGCCTGGTGCGGGCCTACTCCAAGGCCGCGTCCCTGGCGCTGGAGGCGGCGGGGCGGGCGCGGATGACCACGCTTTACGACGTCAGCCTCATCTGCTCCTATCCCCAGTACGAGCGCCTGCGCGCCGAGCTTCCCCGCTTCGAGGCGCGCGTGGAGAAAACGGACTTCGGCGCGGACGTGGAGCTGACACTGTCCATGACGCCGGAAAGCTTTGAGAAATTCCTCCCCCGCGTCACCGAGCTCACCGCCGCCACAGCTCTCTGCGAGCTCACCGGCCAGAGCCTCCGGCCTATAAGGGTGGAGGCATGAAAGGAACCGCCATGAAAAAAAGTCTCTCCATACTCCTGGCCCTGGTCCTGCTCCTCTCCCTCGCCGCCTGCGGCGGGGAAGGGGAAAAGTCCGGGACCGGCGAATCCGTCTCCACCGACTATTCCGCCCGGGAGCTGGCCGCCGCCCTCATTCTCAGCCAGACGGACAGGCCGGACTTTTACTATGTGACGGAGGATGACTCCGTCTTCTCCGCCTACGCCGTCCTCTACCTGGGAGAGGAGCTGGCGGACGAGGTCCGCTCCGGCGTTATCTGCTACCCCATGGGGCCCTTCGCCAGCGAGGTGGCCGTTTTTGAGCTGGGGACGCGGAACGCCAAGAACGCCCCGGAACCCATGGCCGACTATCTCACGACCCGCGTGGCGGCCTTCTTCGGCTACGCCCCGGAGGAGGCGGCCCTGGCCGAGGCCGGACAGGTACGGGTCCTCGGGCGCTACGCGGTGCTCTTCATCCTGGAGGACCGGGACGCCGCCGACGAGGCCCTGGACGAGGCTTTTTCCAAGGATCCCCCCACGCCGCCGGACCTCAGTGACTGCGCCGCGCCCCTGTCCGACCTGGAGGAGCCGGACGACGAGCCGGACGATCCCACGGAGCCCGCCCCCACGGAACCGGCGCCCACGGAGCCCGCATCCACCGAGCCCGAAGACACCCGGCCCATGGATATCGAACCGGCCCGGACGGAACCGCCTCGGACAGAACCCGTCGACACGGAGCCTGTCGAAACCGAGCCGCCTCAGACCGAACCCGCTCCCACCGAGCCGGACGAATACGACCACGACAAGGTCCTCGCCGCCCTTCAGGGGACGCTGGACCCCGCGTCTCTCCGCCCCAAAAACCGGGCGGTGTACGACGCGGTGAGGCGCATTTTCGTTGAGATCCTCACCCCGGACATGACGGACTACGATAAGGAGCTGGCCGTCAACGACTACCTGGTGTTCCACGCCGAGTACGACCCGGCGGAGCTGACCACCGGCCCCATAGGCGTCCCGGACCCGGACCATGACAGCCCCTACGGCCTCCTTGTGAAGGGCGTGGGCATCTGCCTGGGCTACGCCACGACCTTCCAGCTCATGATGGACGCCC
>CANQSD010000013.1 GCA_947626385.1 uncultured Oscillospiraceae bacterium
TTCCGTTATCGCGGGGAATTATCTTCTTTCATAAAAATGCTTCGTTAAATTTTCGCCTGCCAGCGATCATTCACACATGGCATGGCCTGATATTCTGAGAACGCAAAAGAGAATAAGGAGTCACGAAAAACCTCCCCGGCGGTCGTCTTGACGCGCCGAGGAGGTTGATTTTTGGGGGGTTATACTAATATCTATTTGAAAGAAGACACCGAGCGGCGAGGATTTTTCGTGTCAGGCAAGGAAGCCGCCGCAGGGAATACCCATTGGTATTTCCAAGGCGGCTGACGCCGCATGACGCGAAAAAGACCGTCGCGAATGGCTTGTTTTAATTAGATATTAGTATTATTTATCAAAGGAGGGGTTCATGTAGTAGACGTTTTTCTGATCCAGCATCTCCAGCGTCTTGCCAAGGGCCTCGCCGAAGCGCTGGAAGTGGACGACCTCGCGTTCGCGGAGGAACTTTATCACGTTGTTCACGTCCGGGTCGTCGGAGAGGCGCAGGATGTTGTCGTAGGTGGTGCGGGCCTTCTGCTCCGCGCCCATGTCCTCGGTGAGGTCGGTGATGGTGTCGCCCTTCACGCCGATGGTAGCAGCGGTCCAAGGCGTGCCGGAGGCAAACTGCGGGTATATGCCGGCGGTGTGGTCCACGAAGTAGGTCTCAAAGCCGGCCTTCTTCACCTCTTCCGGCGTCATGTCACGGGTCAGCTGGTGGATGATGGCGGCCACCATCTCAAAGTGGCCCAGCTCCTCCACGCCAATGTCCGTCAAAAGCCCCCGCAGCTGCGGCGTGGGCATGGAGTACCGCTGGCTCAGATACCGCAGCGACGCGGACATTTCGCCGTCAGGACCCCCTTAGTGCTTTAGACTACTATTAAAAATTACAAAATAAGGCGGTAAGTGATTGTTAAGGTGTTGGCAGTGCGGTTGAAGATGATGCGTTCGGTGATGTTACGAAGGGCGGTGTTTTTGGTTTCAATGGTGGCATCGGGGGAGGTCAGGGTTTTATAGGCGGCGGCAATGCTGGCGGTGAGAGCGGCAGCGAGTTGGGCGGGGTCAGCGGCGGGGGACTCTTTTGAGGCAATCTCAGCCTCAAGGTCTTTTATCTGTTCGTCCATGGCCTTCTTTGTCCGGGATAATTGGTCGAGGCCTATGGCTTCGCTCAGGTAGGCGTCCAGAAGGCGGGCGCTACGGCGCTCCAAATCGGACAGAGACGCTCGAAGGCGGCTCAAATCGTCGGCCTTGGTCGGGCTTGCGATGACTGTTGTATAACTCAGCGGGGCGCCGACGGTCATGTCTTCCTTCAGCTTTTCAAGGACCGCCTCGTGAAGAAGGTCCACTTTTATATGCTGGGAGCTTTTGCATCGACCACGCATATAATTGTTGCATTTGAAATAGTGGGGCTTCGCGAAAATTAACGTGGAACCGCAATCGGAGCACCGGACGAGGCCAGAGAGCCAGTCCTTAAGCTCGTAGGTGGGACGGGCTTTATATCCCCAGACAGCTTTGACCTCTGCCATACGCTTCTGGGCGGCATCGAAGGTTTCCAGAGAGACCAGGGGCTCGTGGGTGGAGTCGGCGACGATGGTATCGGGGTTTGAAAAGTCGCGCCTTGTGCGGCCGGTGGGGGTCCACCGGAGCTTGCCGATATATACGGGGTTGCGAAGAATGTATTCCACGGTGCGGTTTTCGAAGGGGTTGCCGCGGTGGGTGGTGACGCCCAGGGAGTTCAGCCACTTCGCTATTTGGTAGCAGCCCTCGCCGGCGTTGAAGCGGGAGAAGATTTCCCGCACAAGCTCTGCTTCCTCCGGTATTGGGACCAAAGTGGTTTTCTCGCCCGGCTCCATGCGGGCCTTATAGCCGAAGGACGGGGCGGACTGAAATTCGCCGCGAGTGGCCTTGACCTTCATAGTGCGCTTCACGTCCTCGCTGAGGCGGATGGAGTAGAATTCGTCAAACCACTCTATGATGCGCTCAATGAGGGAGGCGAAGTGGCCGCCAGGCAGGGGCTCGGAGACGGAGACCACGTCCACGCCGCACTGCTTACGCAGCAGGGCTTTATAGACGATACTCTCCTCCTGGTTCCTGGCGAAGCGGGAGAACTTCCAGAGCAGGAGCACGTCGAAGGGAGGCGGGTCCATCTTGGCCGCGCCGACCATGCGCTGGAAGGCCGGGCGGTTTTCGCTCTTCTTGCCGGAAATGCCCTCGTCCACGTAGATGAGGTCGTCCGGCAAAAGGAGGTTGTTGGCGCTGGCGTACTTGCGGATCTCTACCAGCTGGCTCTCCGGCGACTGGTCAGCCTGCTCGTCGGTGGATACTCGTATGTACGCCGCGGCGGTGCGGGGAAGAAGCTGCTCCATGACATTAACCTCCTTTAAGATAGATTCTCTCACGCCGCCCTGAAATGAGGGCGGCGTTTTTTCTCAGCAGAAATACTCAACCTGGCCGAAATGAGTGAGCCACTTTGCGACGATTTCACCGCTGTTGGCCTCGATGACGCGCAGGAGATCGCGGAGAACGGGGGTGGGGAGCATGGCGTTATTGTTGCACAGTAGCGCTTTTCCCCGGCTTGTGATCCACACCTTGGACCCGTTCGCCGTGGGGCGTCCCTCAGCGATATGGACGTGTACCGGCTCCAGCGGGTCGTTTTCGTTGGACCAGAAATAAACGATGTATGGGCCAACTCTAAAAATTTGCGGCATGGAGGACACCGCCCTTCTGGGAAAACTCCATGATCAGGTGCGCGTTGTTGCGGATGAGCTGTTTGAAGCGCTCGACCTCCTCCGCGGAATAACCGTGAATGTCCGTCCAAAGATGCCCCGGCAAAAGGCAGGTGGCATCATGGAAACCGTCTTTTTCGTCCGGCGTCTCAATGTAGACCTTCACGCTGCCATCCTTCCTCATCTCGGAATGGGTGATCTCGGTTTCGTCGTCCAGGGTTAAAAATGGATACATCATGGAAAAACCTCCTGTTTCATTGGCCGCCCCCGGTGTTGGTAGCACCGGGGGCGTTTTTTTTAGAACTGGAATTGCAACGGATAAGCGTATACCGTAGTTTCCGCAATTGAATCTGCGGTGACATCGTCCGGCAACGAAAAACCGCTCATTTCAAATCCGATTTTCGCACCTGCCTCAAGGTCTTCGGAAAGGATCGTAAACACGGAGCCGATGGGAATCCCGCTCGCGTCATAGAAGAACGCGACAATATACACCATGCTTTCAGTCTCTTCTGTCGTATTCTCAACGCGGCCCATTACTTTTACGCCGGAATATTCGTCATCAGTAACGGTTAGATCGGTGACGTTATAACGAATCAAATCTACAGTTGCTTCCTCCACGTCCGGGCGGGGCAGAATCGTCAGATTTCCGTCGCCGGAGTAATCATCCAGCGTGGTCTCGTCGTACATATAGCCTTTTTCTCCAGGAGCCAGTACGGACGGAAATGCAGATACCATAGACTCAGACGCGATCAAAGAACCGCTGGCGTCCTCCAAATCATACGCTCCGGAGCTAAGGAATAGATTAGTGCTTCCGGTGTTTGTTATCTCGACAATGGACTGCACCCATGTAGTGCCGATGCTGTTGGTCCATACTTTTGCGTTCTGGTAAGTAATTTCATAGGCCGCGCCCGTGTGGTCCTGAGGTTGGCTGTCAGTTTGCTCAGGATCAGAACCGTTACCATCTGTGCTTGGCTGATTATCTGTTTGTGAGGGCTGCGGGCTGGTGCCGCTGCCTTGCTGGCCGTTACCGCTGCCCTCGGTATTGCCAGAACTGCCGCAGGCGACAAGAGACATGAGCATCAACGCGCAGAGAAGTAATGCAAGCAATTTCTTTTTCATGGTCTTTTCCTCGATCCGTTTTATTTTTTCCGCCCTCTGGCGGTTGGTTTACTTTTGCCGTACCTATTACTTGTAACAGCTCCATATACCAGATACAACTATTTATGCTGCTTTCGTGCGGGAAGAGGAAAATAAACAGAAAGGAGCGTTACATATGTCCAGGGAAGAGCTGATTTCCCGAATCACCGCCCTTTTGGAGCGGGCCGGGGAGCGGGAGCTTGATCTGATCTACAGATTCGTGTCCAGACTGCTCAGGAAGTGAGCGCGGGGAGTGGGCCGGGAAACCGGCTCACTCCTTTGTCATTTCCTCGGCCATCTTCGCCAGCAGGGCCCATTCGTCCTCGTCAAGGCGGGAGAGCATAGCGACAAAGCGCCGCTTGAAGTTGTCCTCTTCACCCCTGAGTATGTCACCCACGAAATCGCTGATTTCCTGACTGCGGGTTCTCTTGCGAAACATTTCGCCGTTTCCGGTTACAAGCCATTCTTCATTGACATCAAATTCTCGACAAATCAATGTGATTACTTGATTAGAAGGTACACGCCTACCAGTTTCGTATCCGGTAATTGTGTTTTGAACAGATCCAATACGCTCAGCAAACTGTTTCTGAGTCAGGTCGAGCGCCTTTCGGAGCTGTTTTAACCGCTCATTCAATAAAAAAACCTCCTTTCTGAGCCTAATAATATCACGTCAAAACCGCATTGTCAACAAAAAATCGCGTTGTCAACAAAAAACATATTGACAAATACCGCAACGCGATTTATAATTATCGCAAAGACAACAAAGGAGGCGAAAACGATGTCTGAAAAGGACAAGCGAATCATGGAGACCTTCGGCAAGGTCATCCCGCAGCTGTCGGAGGCGAAGAAGGAGTACATGTTGGGTCTGGGCGACGGCATGGCACTGGCCAAGACCGCCCAGGCGGAGAACCACGCAAGAGACACCAACATCGAGCGGGAGAGTGCGTGAGGAGGTGAGCGGGATGAAGAAATTAGCTTATGCTGTCGGCTTCCTGGTTGGCTTGGCTGTAGCCTTTTTAGTCCTCAACGCGTTAGGTATTGCGTTGCCAGCGTGACGAGAACGCCGGAAATGAATCCGGAGAGAACACCGCCAAGGAATGTAAATAGATGCTCTCGCAGAAATGCGCTCCGGGCTTCCTGCTTGTCTGAAAAGTAAGTCAGGCCAGGCTTTTCCAGGCGGATATAGAACGCATTATTCCCGGCGGGGGACAGCGAGATCAATCCCTTTGCGGATAAAAAGCGCAATTCAGAATCCGATATGCCAGTTGACGGCGCTCGAACGATGCGGCTTCCACCGCCACACACGGAAATGAGCTTCTTTAGATTCTTTTCATACTGTTTCATAAAATTAACTCCATTCTGAACTCTTGCGGAAGGACCGCTGGAAAAATTATAGCAAAGCGGGAAAAAAGAAGCAAGATTCTATGCCAAAAGCGAGCGCGAAGTCGCGAGAGGTAAGTAATAGGACAATCCGGGGCGGAAATATCCTTGAAAAAAAGGGGGCGGTATAGGTTGAAGAAGGAGCGGGAGAAGATCAAGGTCATATCGTATGTCCACTACCAGGGGCAGCTCGTGGAATTTAAGGACCTTCCGCCGGAGGTCCGGGAGCGGGCGGCGAGGGAACTGAGGAAGCGGTACTTCAACGCGCTCTTTGCCGGGCAGGCGACGTTTTTCTACGAGGACGAGGTGAACGCCGCCCAGGCGGGCGGTAAGGCGGTCTCTTAATGGGGCCGGGTACGAAAGAAAGGATGCTGAGGATGAAAAAGCAGAAATGGTCCTGGATCGGGGCGCTGGGGTGCCTGGGGGCGCTGTGGCTGGCGGCCGCGGGCGGGGTGCTGGAGGCGCTCTTCCGGGGGCTGGGGCTGTGAGTTGCGCCGTGTGCCCCTGGGTGGAGCGGGAGCCGGCGGCCCGGGGGCGGGTCTTTTACCGGTGCAGGAACCCGGAGGGGAGGCTGGGCGCCGACGGGAGCTCCACCTTCGGGCGCGTCGTGGACAGGCCCATCGGCGCGGGGGCGGACCCGCTGAAGGCGGGGATAAAGGTACCGGCGTGGTGTCCGAGGAGGAGCGGACGAATCGCAACTGCCCCGGGGGAAGGGGGCCTCGATTCCTCAGTCTCGCTTCGCTCGACAGCTCCCCCTTACGAAGGGGAGCCTCCCACCTCATCCGGCGTCTGCGGCGCCACCTCCCCTGAAGGGGAGGCTGCCCTTCTGCCGCTTCGCGGCACCTCCCCTGAAGGGGAGGCAAAGTAAATAGAAAGGATGGGAACAGATGAGAAAACGGAGGATGGACAAGGTGGCCAGGATGGAACGGGCGAGGGCGCGGGCTGTCCGGCGGAGGGCGCTGGGGGTGCTGAAGTGGACGGCGGTAGTCGCGGCGGCCTGGGTCGTCAGCGCGGCGCTCTGCGGGAGGGCCGCCGGGGGGCTCAGCCGGTTTGACGCCGGGGTCATCTTCGTAAGCCTCATGGTGCTCTGGGCGCTCCTGGAGTCCATGGCGCGGGATATCGCCGGGGCCGCGCGGGAGTGGATGCGCGCGAGGACGAGGGCGAGGGTGCTGGAGATGAGGGCGCGGAGGCACCCTTCCGGCGCTTCGCGCCACCTCCCCTGAAGGGGGGCTAATGGGGCCCCCACCGGGCTGTCGCCCGGTGGGGAGAGGAGGAGCGAACCCTGCGCCTGAGGGCGACACTGGGGACCCCACGCAGCCTGACGCGTGGGGAGAGGAGGAGCCGAGCCAGCGCCTGAGGCCGACCAACGGGAGACCGAGGTAAAGCGGCTCGTGCGACGACGAGAGCCTGAGGCAAAGCGGGTTCTGCGACGACGAGGACGGGGCTCGAATACCCCGGCCCTGCGGGGCCACCCCTTTTTCCGAAAAAGGGGTCGGGGGACGACGAAGGGGGGTAAAAAGCTGTGAAGCGGTGGAAAGAGCTGGACCTTAGGAAGATCGAGATGCGGCCGGAGGAAGGGCGGCTCTTTGTGATGCGGATCGAGCCGAAGAGCGGGGGTCCGTTTGCAAAGGTAGAGCACCGGGTGGGGACGCTGAAAAAGGCGGATCCGCGGTCGGACAAGCTCTGGTTTGCCGATGGTACCGGGAGTGTCTTGGACCCGGCGAAGCTGAAAGAGCGGAATAAGCTCTACTGGATCGAAGTGGAGCCGTTTGATGCGTGAGGAGAGGGAGGCCCCCGCCGGGCCGTCGCCCGGTGGGGAGAGGACGAACCGAGCCTGCGCCTGAGCCCTGCCGCTTGCGGCGGGGCGAGGTAAAGCGGCTCGCGTGAGGACGACGAAGGGAGGTGAAAGCATGACGGAGGAGTTTGAAGCGAGGAGTGTGATGGAGATGTCCGGCGGGGCGATCCTGGAGCGGGTGAACGTGGAGATGGCGCGGGTGATCGAGAATATTCTGGACCCCAACGCCAAGGCGGAGGCCGCCCTTCCGGCGCTTCGCGCCACCTCCCCCAGGGGGGAGGCAAATGGGGCCCCCGCCGGGCCGTGGCCCGGTGGGGAGAGGACGAACCGAGCCTGCGCCTGAGCCCTGCCGCTTGCGGCGGGGCGAGGTAAAGCGGCTCGCGTGAGGACGAAGGCGACGCCTCAGGTGCCGGGACAGATCGGCCTGAGCGGCGCCGAGCAGGAAAGACCGAAGATCTTAAAACTGCCCAATGTTGGGTAAGAAGGAGGAAAGAATATGCTGAAAGAATTTGCGGAGTTTTTACTGACAAAGGCGGAGAACAAGACATACGAGATCGGGGGACGCACCTATTCGGACAAGCCCCTGGTGGAGATCGCGCCGCCGGTGGACAGGCCGGAGATGCTGACGGTCAACGGCCTCGACAGCTGTGTGGCGCTCATTCAGCGGGAGATCAAAAGGATCAGGAGTCTGCCGGTTTACGTCCGGGTGGAGAGCCCGCGCGTGGTGGAGGTGTTCTCGGAGTGGGACGACAGGTTCGAGCGGGACAACCTCTACAGGGTCGCCTGCGACGCGCCCATGTTCAATCCGGGGTGGATGGACCACGAGACGGCCATTATCAAGCTGCGCAGCGGCTTTGTGGAGACGGGGGACCTGGAGTACCTCCTGGACCTGCTGGGGTCCATCCGGAAGGACGACGGGGTCCAGACGGAGGACAACGGGGTCTCGCAGATCGTCACCGCCACGCAGGGGGTGAGCCTCAAGAGGAACGTCCAGGTCAAGCCCAGGGTGGCCCTCGCGCCGTACAGGACCTTCACGGAGGTGGAGCAGCCGGAAAGCGAGTTCCTCCTGCGCCTGAGCGACGACGGCCAGGTGGGCCTTTTCGAGGCGGACGGGGGCTTCTGGCGGCTGGCGGCCAAGAGGAACATCGCGGATTACTTCGCCAGGGAGCTCCGGGCGGAGATCGATGCCGGGAATGTCGTGGTGATGATGTAAAAAAAGAGCCGCCGCGGCTTGGGGCCGCGGCGGCTGGGGGATGATGCGGTTGGGATGGGAACATGGATATTATACCGCATTCTTCCTCTGAAAACAAGTACTTTTGAAAGGAAGAATGAAAAATGACAGCGGTGGAACGGATCAATTCCGAGATGCAGAAAAACCCTGACGACAGGTACACGGAGATCGTGGGGCAGTACGTCATAGACAGGTGCGCCGCGCCCGAGGAGGAGAAGAAGGTCACGGACAAGAAGACACTGAAGGGGGCCATGGAGGCCGTCTATGCGCTGGCGAAGAAAAGGAAGCAGGGGAATACGGCGGTGCTCACGCCCGGGGAGGTCTTCGGAGAGGTGGACCGGTATTTCGGCTTTACCACGGATGAGGCGGCCCAGTGGAGGGCTGTGGGGATGACGGCGCCGGCGGTCAAGGCCGCGCCGACAGGGCAGGGGCCGGCGAGGATGGCCCTGGACCTGGACGACTTGTGGTGAGCGGGATGAGGATACCAAAGGAAATACGGGAGCTTCCGTGGCCGGAAAATCAAAAGGAGATTCAGGGACCGGAAAAAATCAAGTTTTATGTGACGGCTGAGAACATCACCGCGGACGGTGCGGAATGGCTCATTGTAACCTTTGTCCCCTGCAAAGGCGGCGGGTGCGCGTTTCGTTATGTCCTGTCAAAGGAGCGGGGCTGGGCGCTGCTGATGAACGCCGAGGGGACAGGCCCACGGACGACGCCTCTTCAAAAAATGTTGTTTTCCTACTGGGATTGGCCAAATCTATGGATGAAGCAGCAAGATGAAGAAACGATCGCCCGGTGGATTGGCTCAAAGGAAAAAGCCAATCATTATATGCCTGCCCTTAACGCGTGGATGAGAGAGGATGCGGAAAAAAGGCTGGAGGCTCGGCGAAAAGCAAACGGCGAGATCGAGGACGGCGAAGAACACCTCTGTCCCGAGGAGCTCCCGGATGGAATAGTGGACTACATACGGCGTACCGTACTGCCGGAGGACGACACGCTCCTGTATAAAAAGGGCGGCGTCCGGGGGCTCTGCTATATATGCGGTCACGAGGTCAGGGCGGCGCCGGGGCAAAAGTTCCGCAAGGGTGAACGGGTCAAATGCCCGCATTGCGGGAGCGCTGTCACCGCGGCGCTTGCCTATGGGGAGAGCTTCAAATCAGATTACGTGGAGAATATCGCGTCGATCTCAAAAGGCACGGACGGAAAGACGGTGTTCGTGAGGCTTTGGCATCTCCGGCGGGACTATACGGCGAAGTGGGAGAACATTCCGGGGCAGCTTCAGGAGATCACTCGATGGGCCATTCGAGGCAACAAGGTCGCCAAGTGGGAGCATGAACACAAATACAGCTGGGGTATGGCCTGCTACCGGGAGGGACTGAGAAACTGGGAAAAGGTAAACACCGTGACCGAAATACTCGACTACAAATATTATTTTTATCTCCCCTCAGACTGGAGAAGCGTTTTCGCCGGAACCGGGCTCCGGTATTGCGAGCCGGAGCAATACATCGGTCAGAAGAGGCGGGGGCTGACCGGCACGATTGGATCGCTGAACCCCATTCGCTTTCTTTTGGATTGGGCGAGATATCCGGCCATTGAGCTTTTCTGGAAGGCGGGATACAGGGAACTTGTGAACGGGAGGCTGAGGAGCCACTGCTTCACGAAAACGGCCAACAACAGTATCAACTGGCGCCGCAAGAGCATAGGCAGCGCCGTCCAATTCCCAAAGCGGTACCTGAAGCTGATACCGCCTGAAGAGTGGTCCCTAACAAAGACCGGATACATCGTGGACATGATAACCGAGCTTGGGGAGCTGTCGGACAAAAACGCGCAGACAGTTTTGCAAAGGGGCATAAGCGCGGAGTGCGTCAAGGACGCCGCGCAGCACGCTTCCTTGACGAAGGTCCTGAACTATTTGAAGCGGGGGGACCAATTTATGTTCAAGGACTACATAAGCGAATGCCTGAAGCTCAAGCTTGACCTTAATGACCGGGCTGTGCTGTTCCCGAAAAACCTCCAGTCTGCCCATGAGCGCACATCGGCCATGGTGGAATATGAAAATAATCCAAAGCAATGGGATGATTTTGTGAAGCACGCGAAAAAGCTGAAAAAATACGCCTGGAATATGGGTGGACTTATGATCCGCGCGGCGGAATATCCAACTGAATTAAAGGTAGAGGGGGCGGCGCTTGGGCATTGTGTTGCCGGATACGCGAAGGATATGGCAAACGGGAAGACATCCATATTCTTTGTACGGCGCACTGTAGAGCCGGACAAGCCGTATTTTACTCTGGAATACAAAAACGGCATGGTCGCCCAGTGCAGGACAAACAGCAATGTAAGCTATGAGAGCTTCCCGGAGGTCAAGGCGTTTGTAGAAGCGTGGTGCGAATGGATCGGGAAGTCTTTCAGAAACGGTTTAGCGGCCGGCATTCCGGCGGCGTGAGAGGAGAATTTTGATGAACGATAATCTTTCCACAGTAAATACGGGTTCCGCGGCGACGACGCGGACGCCGGAGATGATCGCGGCGGAGATACGGGCGCTGACGGGGTCGGTGCTCAGCGGGATCCTGGAGATCGGGCGGCGGTTCACGGAGGCCAAGGAGCTGCTGCCCCACGGGGCCTTCGGGGACTGGGTGCGGGGGCAGACGGGGTATTCCATGTCCACCGCCAACAACTTTATGAGGCTCTACAGCGAGTACGGCGCGGACCAGGGGAGCCTTTTCGGGGCGTCGGCAAATTCCCAAACGTTTGGGAATTTGAGCTATTCCAAGGCCCTGGCGCTCCTTGAGGTGCCGGCGGAGGAGCGGGAGGACTTCGCCCGTGAGGTGGGCGCGGAGGAGCTTTCCGTCCGGGAGCTCAAGGCGGCCATCCGGGAGCGGGAGGAGAAGCTGACGGAGGCCGAGAACAGGGCCGAGGGGTACAGGATGAAGCTGGAACAAGAGAAGCAGGAGAAGGAATCGCTCCTGATGGAGAAGGCAGGTGAGGTGGAGGACGCCAACGTGGAGTTGGAGCGCCTGCGACAAGAGCTCCGGGAGATCCAGGAGGCCCCGAAAGAGGTAGCCGTCGAGACTGTCATTGACGAAGAAGCCGTTAAGAAGGCCGCTCAGGAGGCGCGGGAGGCGGCGGAAAAGGAGCTCAAGGCGAAGATCGCCAAGGCGGAGCGGGAGCGGGACAAGGCTCTTGCCGAGCAGGAGAAGGCCGAGAAAGCCAAGGCCGAGGCCGAGCGGGCGCTGGAGGCGGAGAAGCTGGGTCGGGAGACGGAGGAGTCGGCGGCGAAAAAGGCGCTGGAGATCTCCAACGCGCAGCTGGCGGACCTGCAGAAGAGGCTGGCGCAATATGGGGCCCCCACGCGGCCTGCCGCGTGGGGAGAGGACGAGCAGAGCCCGCGCCTGAGGGCGACCAACGGAAGCCCGAGGTTAAGCGGCTCTCGCGAGGACGTTTCCCCGGAGAAGGTGAGCTTTAAGTTCTGGTTCGAGCAGGGGCAGGCGTGCGTGAACAATATGCTGGACTGCCTCCGGAAGCTCCGGGAGAGCGGGCATGACGAGGACGCTGGGAAGCTCAACCGGGCGCTGCGGGTGTTTTTGGAGACGGCGATGGGGACGGTGGGGGATGGCTGATCCTTGCGATGGGTGCGTATACCGGGGATGGGCGGGATGCAGGCCCATCTGCGCATACATACTGACGACAGGACACAGGCGGCCATGTCCGCCGGGAAAAGGCTGTACCGTTAAAAAAACAGAAGGAGATGCGAAGGAAATGCCAAGACCAATGACCTTTGACAAGGAGAGGGCCCGCGCGCTTTGCGACGAGGGGAAGACGGATGTGGAGATCGCGGACATGGTGGGCGCGACGGTAGCGGCCGTGAAATCGTGGAGACGCCGGGAGGGGCTTTATTCGCCCAGGCATACTTCCGGAGGAACGCGGCCGGAGGTGACGGTAGAGGTCCCGGAGGGGTTGAAGCCGGCGGCGCGGGAGGGTCAGGGACCCTCCCCTACAGGAGAAGTGGAACAACCGGTTACGGATGTAGGGGCGGGTTCGAAACCCGCCCGGTGTGGGCAGGCGGCGCAAGAGGAGCCGGACCGGGAACAGGACGGCCGGGGCACCGATGATCCGGTGAAGGTGGAGATTTCCTACCGGGGCTGCATCATCCGCGTGGACGCGACGGCGCCGGATCAGCTCGCCGAGGCCGGGAAGGTCCTGGCCGGGATCTCCGTGGTGCTGGAGAGGGCGATGGGGGTGAAAAAGAATGGAGCGTGAGATACTTTTCAGGGGGAAGAGGCTGGATAACAGGGCGTGGGCTTACGGATATCTGGTAAAAAGGCCCTCGGCGATACAGATGCCTGGTTACGGCGGGCCTTGGTATATTTGGAAGCCGCCGGCAGACCCGGACGATTTCGGCGGGTACTACAATGTGGCCCCGGACACCGTCGGGCAGTACACGGGGATGACGGATAAGCGCGGGACGAAAATCTTTGAAGGAGACCTGCTGAAATACACGCTGAAATACACGGGGTGTGAAGATGACTCTCCGTACCGTGTGTTTTGGGACGATTTCGCGTGGTACGTACAATGTGAAACCAGAAAGTCTGAAAGGCTGGGCATCTCTCTTCCGGAAGATTGGGAGATCATCGGGAACATCTACGAAAACCCGGAGATTTTGGAGGTGAATGGATGAAATACATCTTTTATAAGTCCGGGGATAAGATCGTGCGGCATCATCCGGCGCCGGATTGGACGGAGGAGCGGCTGGAGGAGGCGCTGCGGGTCTTCAACAGCGGAGAGACGAACCCGAGCGGGAAGACGGCCTTTGCGCGGGATATCGAGGACGGGAGCGTGGAGGCGTATCTGCTGGAGTGCCTGGATAAAAAGTACCGCTTTGCAGCGGGGGTCCTCCAAGAGGCCAAGGACGCTGTGGAGCAGGCGCGGGACTGTTTGGAGTGCTTGGAGATGGTGAAGGAATGAGCGGGATGAAATTCAGGGACCGGGAGACGGGGGAAGTGTTTGAGAACATAAAGATGGCACTCAACGATTTTTGTAACAGGCATAGCGCTGAACAGTGTTTTGCACACGGATGCCCAATCGATGCAAAAGCACGGGGAAATGGCGGATGTATAAAGTGGGCAGAGAAACATCCAATCGAGGCCGCCTGGATGATGGGGTATGAGGTAATCGAAGAAAAGGAGGACGGCATGGAGAAAACGGACAAGCCAAGGCCGGCGGAGGCTGGCGATGCGGTGAATCATCCGGCGCACTATACGCAGGGAGGGATCGAGTGCATCGAGGCGCTCAAGGCGGCGACGGCGGGGCTTGAGGGCATTGAGGCCGTCTGCACCGCCAACGCTATCAAGTACCTGTGGCGGTGGAAGCACAAGGGCGGCGTCCAGGACCTGGACAAGGCCATGTGGTACATAAAGAGGTTGAAGGAAGAGGCGGAAAGGAGTGAGCGGGATGAATAAGACTAAAATTGAGTGGGCGGACCGGACGTGGAACCCGGTGACGGGGTGCCGGCATGGGTGCGAATATTGCTACGCCAGGAGAATAGCTGAGCGGTTCGGTGGGGGAGGCACGGGACTCTTACTTGATGCCGCACAAATTGCCGAGGGCTCAATCGAGATTGAGGAGCCGGTTATGAGGGAGCAAAAGAGCGGGAAGCTCGTCAAAGCGGCCTTCCCATACGGCTTCATTCCCACCTTCCACCGCTACCGGCTGGAAGAGCCGGCGAAGATGAAGAGGCCGCAGACGATATTTGTGGTGTCCATGGGGGACCTCTTCGGGGATTGGGTCCCCACGAGCTGGATAAAGGACGTCTTTGACGCCTGCCTCGCAGCGCCATGGCACACGTATATGTTCCTCACCAAAAACCCGCACAGATACGTCGTTTTGGATGAAATGGCGCTCCTGCCGCACGGGGACAATTTCTGGTACGGGACGACGGTGACGGGACCCAATGATACCTGGAGGGCCTTGGAGATGCCTCGTGGGGTACATACATTCTGGTCCGTGGAACCAATGATGGGGCCGGTCCTGTTCCCGCTCCTCCCTGATTACGTCATCGTAGGCGCGGAGACGGGGAACAGGAAAGACAAGGTAGTCCCGGAGCGGGAATGGATAGAGCTTCTTTCAAAGTTTGCCAAACAGAGTGATACCCCGGTGCTTTGGAAGGACAACATCCGAAAGCTTTACCCAGATTTGCCGGCGTCGGCACCGATGCCGGGGAAGTCGTGAATGAATGGGGAAGGAGGGTGAGAGCTCATGAAAAAGAAAAGGCATTATACGAAGCCCTTGTTCAGGGCGCAGAAGGAAGTTGTGGAAGTGGAGGAGGCCGCGAGCGGGGAGGCGGCGGAGGTGGGGGAGACGGTGAGCAGGAGGCCGGCGACCTTTGGGAGAGGGCGGATGAAGGGCAGGGTGGTGTACGTCCACCCGGCGGGGCGGTTCCATGTGGTGGAGTTCGAACTTCCCAGAGGGGGAACGCTGAGAGAATGTTTTGCCGGGGCCGGCAAATGACGGGCAAATGACCGGCAAATAAAGGGGGACGTGGAGATGGTTAGGGTCAAGAGGCGGGAGTTTACGGGGGATGTGTGTGAGCAGATCGTGTATAACGTGGCCGATGGGGAGGGGAGCCTGTGGCGGGTGGAGCCGAGGCCCAGGTTTGAGAACCAGGAGGAGCGGGATAAGTTCAACGCCGCCGTCTCCCTGCGGCGGTTCACGAAGATCATGAACTGCTTTCCGCCAACGTCTCTCTATTCCACCCTGACGCTGGGGCCGGAGGACGAATGCCATGACTTTGACGAGGCCAGGCAGATCATCAACGCCTACATAAGGGTATTGAAGTACCATCACCCGGAGGTGAAGCTGGTGGTAGTGATGGGGCGGGGAAGGCACACGCACCGGATCCACTATCACATGGTGTCTGACGGCGTGTCGGCGGAGGAGCTGCAGAAGTACTGGAAGTACGGGAAGGTGGAGCGGGCCGAGCCGCTGAGGGCGCACAACTACTATAACGGCGTGGACCGCGGGCGGGACTACGCGAGCTTAGCCAAGTACCTCCACGACCACTGGACGCCGGAGCAGGGCGGCCGGCGGCGCTGGAAGCAGACCAACAATCTCAACAGGCCGGAGACAGAGAAGCCAAAAACTGTAAAACGAAAATACACCGTGGAAAAGCCGCCCAGGCCCCCGAAGGGGTACAAGCTGGTGGAGGCCAGGGCGGGGAAGTACGGGTTTATTTATTATAGGTATGTGCGCATCCCGCCGCGGGACGAGAAGAGGAGAAGGTAGGAAGAAAAAGTGCGCTGTGAGCGCATTTTGATTAGCCTTGTAAATGGGTCGCGTAGTTTGACGAAAAGGGAAAGACCGGGGTGAAGAATTTATGAATGAATTATCGATGCGTCTGCGCCAGGCGCGGTTAAGGCGCAATCTGGGCCAGAAGACTTTGAGCGAGCGTTGTGGACTTTCAGGCAACATGGTCGGAAGATACGAACGGGGCGAGCGGGTCCCTAACGCCTTGACCGTCAAAACGCTGTGCCAGGAGCTTGATGTCTCTGCCGATTGGCTCCTGGGAATAAAATAATTTTTTGGCAGGCACCCATTTGGGTATCAAGTAGTTCGAAAAAAAGTGTTTAATATTGCCATGGGTGTATCTGACGTTCAGGAAGCCCTCCGGATGGGGCGGAGTCTTAGCAGCATTCGGGTGCGAGCAGATTGAGGCGGTGTGCTTTTCGGTGTCAAAGGTCGGTTTTTACGATAGTCGGGCGTGGCGCAGGGTGCGGCACCAGGTCATGGAGATTGACCATTATGAGTGCCAAATATGCAAGGCAAAAGGGATCCTCACGAAGAAGCACCTCTTGGTCCACCACGAATATCACCTGGAGGAGTACCCTCAATTTGGGCTTATGATGTGGGTGGATGACCCGATGACAGGACAGTGCCGTAGAAATCTAATAACCGTATGCAAGTGCTGCCATGAGACGGTATGCCATCCGGGGCGTGCAAAAAGGTTTGAAGCCAAAGAGCCTCTGACGCCGGAGCGGTGGTGATACCCCCTGCAGGAAAAATCGCATTTTAATTCTCCGCGACCTACTCGAGTCTGGGGGAGACAAGAGAGGGCGGCGACGTGCGTGTGCGTGTATATGCGTGCGCGTGAGAGAGATTTTTTTGAGGGGAGACCGGCACTGATTTGGAGGGCCGGACGGGATCCTTTGCGGGGCCGGCTTGGAGGCCGGACGGGATTTTTGGGGAGGTGTGGAAATGGCGAGACCGGCAAAGGCAAAGGTCAAAGAGGCGCTGACGAATCACATGAAGCAGCGCGGGGTAAAGGCTGCTCACATCGAAGATATGGTCGAGGACTACATGAGCCTTTATGACACCAAGACGCAGCTGCTGAGGGACATCAAGCAGCGCGGCGCCAAGGTGATGGTCTATATGGCCAACGGCACGGGGAACCTCAAGACCAACGACTCCCTCCAGGATTTTCTCAAGGTCAACAGCCAGATGCTGAGGATCCTGGAAACGCTGGGGATGGATCCCTCGAAAGCGAAGGCGCTGAACGGGGATGAGGCGCTTTGAACACCGGCTGCCCCTATATTGACCAGTACGCGCAGGACCTCAGAAGCGGGCTTATCCCGGCGAGCCGGGAGATGCTCAAGGCGCTGGATATCATCGAGCGAAAGCTCTCAAACCCGGACGTACTTGTGGACACCGCCAAAACGGAGCGGGCGCGGGAGCTCATCGAGAGGTATTTCCGGATGGAGCTTCTGGACTGGGAGCTTTTCATCCTGGCGCTGATACACTGCTACTACCGGGACGACACCCTGGTATTCACGGAATTTTTTATCATGATGGGCCGGGGGAACGGAAAAAACGGCTTTATTTCGGCCCTGGCGTGGTATCTGACGACGCCGGACCACGGTGTCACGGGCTACAATGTGGACATCATCGCCAACAGTGAGGACCAGGCGAGGACGTCCTTTGACGATGTTTACGATATGCTGGGCCTTAGTTGGGACAAGCTCCAGCGTTTTTATACCCGGACCAAGGAGGAAATCAAGTCTCTGAGGACCGGGAGCTATATCAAGTTCAACACCTCCAACGCCAGGACCAAGGACGGCAAGCGCTCCGCCTGTCTTATTTTCGACGAGGAGCACGAATACGAATCCGATGAGAATATCCGGGTGTTCCGATCCGGCTTCGGCAAGCGCCGGCACTGCCGGATCTTCAAGATCACCACGAACGGGTATGTGCGGGACGGCGTTCTGGACGCGGACCTGGCACTGGCCGCGTCGGTCCTGGACGGGGAGGTGCCTCAAAGCCGGCTCTGCCCGCTCATCTACAAGGTGGACAGCGAGGATGAGGTCAAGGACCCGGAGATGTGGGTCAAGGCGAACCCGTCCCTCCCGTATTTTCCGACGCTCCGGGTGGAGATGGATCAGGAGTTTGCCGAGCTTCCGTATTCCAAGACCGTGGAGCTGGATTTTTACACAAAGCGGATGAATCTGCCACGCTCCAACATGGAGATCGCCGTCACGGAGTGGGCCAACATAGCCGCCACCAACAGGCCGAACCGGTGCGACGCCCCGGAGCTTGTCTGCACGGTGGGGATAGACTTCGCCTCCATACGGGACTTTGCTTCAACGGTCCTGCACTGCCGCATCGGGGAGAAGCGCCTGGACATACACCACTCCTGGCTTTGCCTGCGCTCGCCGGACCTGGGGAGGATCAAGGCCCCCTGGCGGGAGTGGGCGGAGCGGGGACTGCTGACGCCGGTGGACGATGTGGAGATCTCCCCGACGCTGCTGACAAATTGGATACTGGCCCAGGCGGAGGAGCACTACATCAAGACCGTGGCCCTGGACAGCTTCAGGTTCGCCCTGATACGGGAGGCGCTCAAGAGCATCGGCTTTGACCCGAAGCTATACGGAAACGTGTACCTCGTGAGGCCCTCGGACATCATGAAGGTGCAGCCGGTCATTGACAGTTGCTTTTCCAAGGGGCTTTTTGCCTGGGGAGATGATCCGGTCCTGCGCTGGGGCGCCAACAACACGAAGCTAGTCCGCGCCGGAAGAAGCGGCGGGACCGACACAGGGAATTACTACTATGCGAAGATCGAGGGAAAAAGCCGAAAAACGGACCCGTTCATGGCGCTGGCGGCCTCCATGTGCGTGGAGGAGACCAATGATGAGGATGCGAACGGGGGCCTGGACATGGGCGTCATATCGGCGTGACGGGCGAGCGGGACAAAGGAGGCGATAAAGCATGGCGTTCAAGCTTTTTCGGAGGCTTTTTGGGGGAAAGGACGAGCCGAAGGAGATAACGGAGGAGGAGTTCTTCGACCTGTACTCCGATACATACATCCGAGAGCTGGCCTTCCACGCCTGCATAAACTTTGTGGCCAACGCCATTTCAAAGTGCGAGTTCAAGACCTTCACCGAGGGGAAGGAGGTCAAAGGGCCGGAGTATTATCTCTGGAACGTGGAGCCAAATCAAAATCAGTCGAGCAGCGTATTCCTTCACAAGCTCATATTCAGCCTATACCGGCACAACGAGGCGCTGGTGATAGAGCAGGGGGAGCGGCTCTACGTGGCGGACAGCTACGAGCGGGAGCCCTACGCGCTCTTTCCCGACGTGTTCCGCCAAGTAACGGTGGGGGATCTCACCTTTTCCCGGACGTTCTCAGGCAGCGAGGTTTTGTATTTCCGGCTCAACGACCGGGACGTCGCCAAGGTGCTCCAGGGGCTCTACGAGTCTTACAGCAAGCTCATAACCTACGGCATGAAGAGCTACCAGCGGTCCCGCGGGACAAAGGGCACGCTGGAGCTGGACCAATCCATGAGCGGGAACAAGCAGTTCAACGAGCGGCTTGCGTCCATCCGCAACGAGGAGTTCAAGAAATTCGTGGAGGCGGAAAACGCCGTGCTGCCCCTCTATAAGGGCATGAAGTTCGACGAGCTGGCCCACAAGACCTACTCCAACGACTCCACCAGGGACATCCGGGCGCTCATCGACGACGTGACGGATTTCACGGCACGGGGCTTTGGAATACCGGCGCAGATCGTGAACGGGACGGTGCAGGACGTGGCATCCGCCACGGACCAGGCGCTGACCTTCTGCATCGACCCGCTGGCGGACCTCCTCCAGGAGGAGATCAACCGCAAGAGATACGGGCGCAGCGCCTATCTGGCCGGGTCCTGCGTGCGGATAGATACCAGCGCCATGAGGCACATAGACGTGCTGGATGTGGCCGCCGGGGTGGACAAGCTGGTATCCAGCGGGGTACTCTGCGTCAACGATATACGAGGGATACTGGGAATGCCGCTCATTCAGGAGCCCTGGGCCTGGGAGCACTTCATGACCAAGAATTATTCCACCATCGAAAAGCTCCTGGAGGAGCTGAAAGGAGGTGAAAACGATGCCGAATAACAAAACACACGCCACATACTGGAGCCTTGTGCAGGACGAGGGGAGCCGGGAGGCGGATATCTACATCTTCGGGGACATCACAAGCTGGCCGTGGATAGAGAGCGACGTCTCCAGCTGGCGGCTCGCCACGCAGATCACGAATATCGACGCCGATGAGATCCGGGTCCACATCAACAGCTACGGCGGGGAGGTCAGCGAAGCGCTGGCGATTATGAATACCCTCATGAGCCATAAGGCCCGCGTCACCACCATTGTGGACGGCTTCGCGTGCAGTGCCGCCAGCGTCATCCTGATGGCCGGCGACAAGCGAATCGCCCAAAGCTGCTCCAACATACTCGTTCACCCGGCCAGCACCATAGTGTCAGGAAACGCCGCCAAGCTCCGTGCGGAGGCGGACGACCTGGACACGGTGACGGAGCAGTCGGTGACGGCGTATGTGGCCAGGACGGGGCGGAGCCGGGAGGAGATTGTCTCGCTCATGGCGGAGGACCGCTTCATGGCGCCGGAGGAGGCCCTGGAGTGGGGCTTTGTCACGGAGATTCAGGACCTCTTTGCAGGGGAGGAGCGGCCCACGCAGTCCGTGAGGCAGACGGTGGCCAGGCTCCTGACGGCGGGAAAAACGCCGGACCCGGCGTCGAAGCCGGCGAAAAAAACAGTGGAAGATTTCCTGAGTGCCTTTGGCGCCAGGTGAAAACGAAAGGGGAAAAAAATATGCCCATGAATAACCTTGACGCGCGGCAGAACAGCAGAAACGCCATTTTGCAGCGCATGACCGAAGCCGTGAGGAACAACGATTCCGAGGCGTTCGCCCAGGCTTACAACGACCTGGCGCGGAGCATCGAGGAAAATCTCCGGGGAGAGATCCAGGAGCTCCAGGCCTCCCAGGACACGGACATCCTGACGGCGCGGGGCGTGCGGGTCCTGACGAGCCAGGAGCGCACGTTCTATACGGGCCTCATCGAGGCGATGCGCTCCGACGCGCCGCAGCAGGCCCTGACGGGGGTGGAGACCGTCCTCCCGGAGACGGTAATCGACTCCATCTTCGACGACCTTACGCAGAATCACCCCCTGCTCAGCATCGTCAACTTCCAGAACACCCGGGCGCTCATAAAGCTCCTGACCTCTAAGTCCGGAGGCGTGGCGGCCTGGGGGCCCCTGGGGAAGAAGATCAGCGACGAGCTCAGCGCGCAGTTCACCGAGACGAACCTCACCCTGGCGCAGCTCACCGCGTTTATCCCCATCCCCAAGTACGTGCTGGACCTGGGGCCGGAGTGGATGGACCGGTATGTGCGGGAGCTTTTGGGGGAGGCCACCGCGACGCAGCTGGAGGTCGGCATCATCGACGGCACCGGCAAGGATATGCCCGTCGGCATGAACCGGAAGCTCACGGGAGCGATGGACGGGGTACACTCCGTCAAGGACACCGTTACCGTGACGGATCTGAGCCCCACCACCTACGGGACGCTCCTCTCCACGCTGGCCAAGGGCCCCAACGATAAGACGAGGGCCGTGACGAGAGTGATGCTGGCTGTCAATCCCACGGATTACTTCACGAAGGTCCTCCCCGGCAACACGGTGCGGAGCGCCGACGGGCGGTACGTCAACGACGTTTTCCCGTTCCAGACGGACGTTGTGCAGTCGGCGGCGGTCCCGTCGGGCAAGGCGGTCTTTGGCATTGCCAAGAAATACCTCATGGCCCTGGGGACCCAGAAGGGCGGGAAGATCGAGTACAGCGATCACTATCAGTTCCTGGAGCAGAACCGGGTGTACGCGGTGCATCTCTACGGGTACGGGCAGGCCCTGGATGAGAACGCCTTCATTTACCTGGACATCTCCGGGCTCAAGCCCACGAATCTCAAGGTCGAGGTGGTCGAAAACCCTTGAGCGGGCCTGACCGGGTAAGCGTGCCCGGGCAGGGTCAGGCCCTGGAATATCTGGGCGGGAAGCCGGTGTCGGAGCTCATCGGGCCGGACTGCGCCGTTGAGTGGAACGGGCTGGATGGGTCCGTTGTGGGGACCATCAAGGACGTGAAGGACTTCGAGGCCTTCGACGCCAAGCAGAAGAGCGGCCACTTTTTCCCCATGGAGCTTAACGAGAAATACGAGGGAGTGCCCATCACCGTTGACAACGGAGACGGCAAGCCCAAGACCGAGGCGGACCGGCACTGGACCTTGCGGGTGGAGAACATCAAGGGGTCCAGGGTGACGTTCTCCGCCGCCGGCGAGACCATCGCGACCCTCGACTTCTCCGGGGCGATCCTGGAGGGAGCCGATGGATGAGGAGCTGCTGAAGGAGCTCCGGAACTATCTTGATATCACCTGGGAGGATACCGAGGGAGACAAAAAGCTCCTGGGTATCCTCGCCAGGGGGAAGACGTATCTGGAGGGAAGGAACGGCGGCGAGCTCATTTTTGGCGAGGGCACGAGGGCGCGGGAGATGCTTTTCGAGTACGCCAGGTACGCCCGCGCCAATGTCCTGGCGGATTTTGCCAAGGATTACGCCACGGTACTCAATGATCTCCACGCGCAAGGGGAGGTGGACCGCTTTGAGCAGGAATATCCAGAGCTACTGTGACGGGGTGGTGCGAATATACTCCGCGCACAACGCCGGAAAGCCCGGAGAGGCCCCAAGGCCGTGTCTGAAGCAGGAGTTGGAGCTTCGGTATGAGGAGCGGACGGTGGGCGTCACGCGGCACTACGAGGCTCTGAGAGCGGGGGACCGGGTGGACCTGGTGCTGAGGTGCCAGCGCGTCCCGGTCTCCGCCCTGGAGATCGCGATACCCAACGATGGCAGGCAGTATCAGATCACACAGATACAGCACCCACGGGACGTGGAGCCGCCAAGCATGGATTTGGCACTCAGGAGGCTTGATAAGGACTATGAAATACTCTGACCGAATCAAGGGGGCGCTCCTCGGAATATCGCCAAACGTTTGGCATTTTAAGGCCATGGTGGAGCCGGAGAGCCAAAATGAGCCCTATATCGTGTGGGCGGAGGACGGGTCCGGGGACACGGTTTTTGCCAACGGGCACAAGAGAGCGGGAGTGGTGACGGGGACCGTGGACCTGTTCACCAGGAACCGGGACGGGGAGCCGCTGGCAAAAGCCGTACCGGAGGCTCTGAACGGGGTATGCGCCTGGAGGCTGTCGTCCGTGCAGTACGAGGAGGACACGGGGCTCCTGCACTACGAATGGCGCTGGGAGGTCGAAGATGGCGAAATTCAAAGTGAAAACGGGGGCTGAGTTCGCCAACAAGATCTACGCCCTGGGAAAGGACGCCAAAACGGCGATCGAAAGCGCCCTCACAGGCGGCGCGGCCATCGTGAAGGAGGAAATCGACCGGGGAATCCATGGGCTGCCGGAGGTCACGGGTGTCACGAAACGTGGGCTTGAGACGAGCTTGGGCATCTCCCCCGTGGGCGAGCGGGACGGGGTTTACGACGTAAAGGTGGGCTTTAAGGGGTACAACGAACGAGGCGTCCCCAACGCCATGATAGCGAGGATCATGGAGAGCGGGACCAGCAAGACCCCAAAGCATCCCTTCGTCGAGCCGGCACGGAGAAGGTCTGCCAATGCGGCGGTGGCCGCCATGCAGGAAGCCTTCGACAGAGAATGCGAAAAAATCATGAAAGGGTGAGCAAATTATGGCAAGGTACGGTATGTACGGCGTTTATTACGCCAAATGCGTCAAGAAGGACGGGGTCGTTACCGGGTACACCGGCGGCGTGAAGCAGATGGGCGAGGCCATTTCCGCGAGCTTTGAGCGCACGTCCTCTCAGTCGAGCCCGCTCTACGCCAACAACAGGCCCAAGGAGAACGACACCACCGTGGGCACGGGCGGGACCCTCACGATGGTCCTGGATAACCTGGGGATGGAGGCGGCTGCGGACCTCTACGGCATCAAGGTGGAGGATGTGACGATCACCGACGAGGTGGCGGCCTCCGCCCTTGACGAGGAGGAGAAGAAGGGCAAAGCGCTGAAGTACACAGGCGGGGAGAAATCCGCTCCTGTGGGCGCTGCCTACATCCGTCAGCACCAAATCGACAACGACGCCGGGTATCACGAGGTGGTGCTCTACCGGGAGGTGGTCTTCTCCCCGCCCAATGAGGAGGCCCAGACGAAGGGGGAGTCCATCGAATGGCAGACCCCCGAGATCACGGGGCAGGTGGCCGGCGAGGACAAGAACGGTACCCCCTGGTATGAGAGCGTGATGTTCCCCACACTTCGGGCGGCTATCGCTTACATCAGTGAGAAGTTCAAGGAGAGTGAGGCCGTATGAGCGGGAACAATACAGGGTACATCGAGCTTGCCGGACAGAAACACCCTGTCCGGTTGACGCTCCGGGCGGTCAAGGAGCTCAACGTCAGATTCGGGGACCTGAAGAATTTGGGACAGGTCCTGTCCGACAGCTCGAACATGGACGCTCTGTTGGACGCCCTCAACGACACGCTGAAGATCCTGATGAAGGCGGGGCGGTGCTATGAGTCCCTGATGGGTACGGAGCTGCCGCCCAAGCTGCCCTGCGATCCCATCGACGTGATGGACGCCGACGCCACGAAGGCCGTGGGCATTGTCCTGGCCACTATGCGTGGGGACACGGAAAGGCAGGTCGAGACCGTGCCAAAAAACGCGGAGGCCACGCAGGACAGCAAAGCACTGCGTGGCTCTACTACAACGGACAGCGAGCCGGAATGACGCGCAGCGAGATCGAGGACATGCCGCTGGGCACGGTCTTCGACCAAATAGCCTGTTTTCAAATCGCCGAGTGCGGCGTCCGCGAGAAGAGGACCACCGGCGGGTCGCTTATGGAGCAGATGCGAAGGCTCTGCGGATGAGGGGCGGCCGGGATGGAAGAGCACAGAGGCGCGAGGGGCACTTTTCGCGGGATGGATGTAGACGAATTTCTTGACGCTGTGGAGCTTGCGCTTTCAAAGGGCGACAGGGCGGAGATCGTCCCCATGCGGGACGGGAGCGTCAAGGTGATACGGGTCCGCAGGAGCGGCGTGGAAGTCAGAAAAGAACAGAAAATCGAAACCTCGCCCTAAGAGGTGGGCGGGAAGGGCCGAGAGGGGCCGACTCAGGAAAGGAGGCGGTCCCTCTTGGCTTATGATATCGGAGCAAAGCTTCAGATAGACGGCGAGGCCCAGTTTAACGCGGCGATCAAGGCGATAAATGGGAACATCAAGGCCCTGGCGGCGGAGATGGCGGCCACAACGTCGGCCTTCGACGAAAACGAGAAGAGCATAGAGTCCCTGTCGGCAAAAAACGCGGTCCTGGACAAGCAGATGGCCGCCACGCGGGAGAAGCTTGGCACCCTGAACAGCGAATATGACCGGCAGAAGGAAAAGCTGAGCAGCCTGGGGGAGGCGCTGGAGAAGGCCAAGGCGGAATTCGGGGAGAACTCCACCGAGGCCGGGAAGGCTCAGAACGCCTATAACCGCCAGGCGGCGGCCTGCAGCAAGCTTGAGGTCGATATCAACAACACCACCGCGAGCCTTAACAAGATGTCCCGCGAGGCCGAGAGCAACGAGCGGGAGATCGGCGAGCTTGAAAACGCCGCCGACGACGCCGGGGACGATGTAGACGAGCTGTCCTCCAGCGCGGATAAGGCCGGGAAGTCCATGGATGACGCCGGGGACAAGGCGTCCGGTTTTGCCGGGAAGCTCAAGAACGGGCTCGCGGCTGCGGCGAAGGCGGCCGCGACGGCTGTGGCGGCGGCGACGGCAACTGTGACCGCAATCGGGAAGGAATCGCTAGAGAGCTATTCTGATTACGAGCAGCTGACGGGCGGTATAACCACGCTCTTTGAAGACCTCAACTATGACATCGTAGAAAACGCCTCCAACGCCTATAAAACCGCCGGATTGTCCGCAAATGAGTACATGGAGACGGTAATGGGCTTTGCGGCGAGCCTTAATCAGTCCCTTGTGGCCCAGGAAGGGAACATCGCCCGCGCCGCAGATCTGTCCGACCAAATCATCACGGACATGGCGGACAACGCAAACAAGATGGGTACCAGCATGGAATCCATCCAAAATGCGTATCAGGGGTTTGCCAAGCAGAATTACACCATGCTTGACAACCTTAAATTGGGCTATGGCGGTACAAAGGAGGAGATGGAACGCCTTCTGGCTGACGCCACCGCGATATCGGGCGTAGATTACGACATATCCTCCTTTGCCGACATAGCGGAGGCCATTCACGTCGTTCAGACGGAGCTGGGTATCACGGGAACTACCGCAAAGGAGGCCAGCTCCACGATACAGGGGTCCATTTCCTCCATGAAGTCCGCATGGCAAAACCTCATTACGGGGTTCGCGGACGAAGACGCGGATATGGACAAGCTCGTCGGGGACGTTGTGGAGAGTGCCGTCACCGTCGGGGAAAATGTGATACCCCGGGTACAGCAAATCCTGAGCGGGATAGGCACAGCAATCCAGCAGGCGGCGCCGATAATATCTGAGCAGCTTCCGGCCCTGATTCAAACTCTGCTGCCGTCTCTTTTATCCACAGGTACATCGCTGCTTACAAGTATCTTAGACGGAATGGTGGCGGCGATTCCAGCGCTGGTGCAAACGGCCACAACGGTCATTACGACGCTTATTCAATATCTGATCGAAAATCTGCCGATGATTCTGGCCGCGGCGGGACAGATCATAACGACGATGATTTCCGGAATCGTCGAGGCGCTTCCTCAGCTGTTGACAGCCGGAATGGATATGCTCTCCCAACTGGCCTCCGGGATTGAAACTGGCCTTCCGGAGATGGTCGCCAAACTGCCGAAAATCATCGAGGAATTTCTGGGGTTCATCACTGAGAATCTACCGGCTATCCTGGAGCAGGGCGTTCAAATCATCAATTCCCTGGTAAACGGGATCCTGGATTCGATTCCTGTTTTGGTGGACCAGCTCCCGGAGATCATAACGTCCTTTGTTAATTTTATCGCCGACAGTCTCCCGCAAATCGTAGGGGCCGGAATCGATATCCTGATGAATCTTGTTTTTGGGATCATTGACGCCATCCCGGATCTTGTAGCAGCTTTGCCGGATATTATTATGGCGATCGTATCAGGAATCGGAAAGCTTCTGGGTAGCATTTTCGACATAGGTGAAACGATCGTTGGAAAGCTGGTCGATGGGATTGGGTCATGGCTGAGCAAGCTTCCGGAAACCGGAAAAAAACTAGTAGAAACCGTGAAAAACGGCTTTACGCAGAAGATTAACGACGCCAAAAACTGGGGCAAGGACCTTATCAACAATTTTATCGGGGGCATCACCGAGAAGTGGAACGCTCTCAAGGAGAAGGTCAAGGGCGTGGCCCAGACGGTCAAGGACTTCCTTGGATTTTCGGAGCCGAAGGAGGGGCCGCTATCAAATTTCCACACCTACGCTCCGGATATGATGAAGCTTTACGCGCAGGGGATAGCCCAGAACGCAAAGCTTGTCCAGGGGCAGCTGGATAAGGCGCTGGCCTTTGATATGTCCGCTGCCGATATAGACTTCAGAGCGGGCTTCCGGGCGGTGGGACGGCAAATCGGGAGCTCAGTGGATGAGCTGACGGCCAACGCCGTCACGGAGCGCCGCAGACCGGAGGCCTCCGGCGGGGAAGGCCGGAGCGGCGGGGAGGGCGGAATCGACTACGGGCTCCTCGCCGAGGCGATCGTAAAAGGGCTCGACGGCGCAGGCGTCTATCTGGCCGGCCGGAAAGTGGGGCAGCTTGTCACAAGGCAGCAGGAAGACAATGCGCGGTCGCGCGGCGTTAGCCCGGTGCCGGTATGAGAGGTGAGAGCATGATCGTTGATTTTGTTCTGAATGACTATGACGCCGGCCCGTGGCTCGCAAAAAACGGCCTTGCGCAGAAGGAAATCGTGCGCCTCAGCCGGAGCGTGGTGACGCTGGACGGAACCAAGCACATGATCGAGAAGAAAAAGCGCGGACTTACCGGGAAATTTATCGAACTGCGCGACAGCACCTGGTATGAGCTCACCGAAGCCGTGGCGGCAAGGCCTGTCAAGGTCAAATATGTCGATGATACACTGGGAGCCAGGACCGCTGATTTCCTGGTAACGGATCTCTCCGGCGGCGCCGAGGAGGTCCGGGGCGGTATTACATATTTCTCCGGATGCTCCATCTCACTGGAGGAGAGGTGAGCGGGATTGAGAGAGACCAGCGAGCTTTATAAGCGCATCCTGGCGGCCCCAGGACACGCCAAGGAACAGGCGGCCGTTATAAACGGAGAGGTCTATGAGGAGGCCCGTATCGTATCGGCGGAGAGCTACGGCGGCATTTTTGAGCGGGATTCCTTGTGCATCGGAAGCGCGGTATCGCGGCAGGCCGATGTGGCGGTGTTTATGCCCGGGGATGTGCCGGCCGGGGCCGAGGTCAAGCTGGGGTATCGGCTTACCCTGGACGGAGAGGCGAGCGAATGGGTACCCAAGGGCACGTTTTACATAGACACCCGCGAGACGGACAGCGAGACCGGTGTCCTGTCGCTCCACTGCTTTGACGCGGTGCTCAAGGCCGATACAGCCTGGGAGCCTGACCAATCGCTGGAATTTCCAATGACCATGCCGGAGGCCATGCGCGTGACTGCGGCGCTGTTTGGGCTGGAGCTCGACCCGCGGTCGGAGCTTATTGAGGCGTACACCATCGACTATCCGGCGACGGGGACCACCGTAAGGCAAATCTGGCGGTGGATCGCCGCCGCGCACGGCGGCAACTGGACCGTGACGGAGGATGGCAAGCTGCGGCTCCTGCGCCTGCGGGCGGTCAAGGATGCCGCCGTTTTGGGCACCGAGGACGGAGAAGCCATAGACTTCGGCGGTGTGCTGCTTGCGGTGTCGGACGAAGTGGAGGATGACGCGGACGGCGTGGGCCGCACGGAGGTCGGTGAAAACGCCTCTGAATGTAAATTCCCCGGTACGCTTCCGCCGGTATCTCAGGTGATACTCAACGTCGACGATGAGCATTACTATGCGGCCGGAGATGACAGCGGTCAGCTGGTCGAGGCCGATTGCCCTTACGCGACCCAGGCCATGGTCGACGCACTGCTTGAGCAGCTGAGCGGGTATGTATATCAGCCGGCGGTCATAACGGATGCGCTGATCGACCCGGCTGTAGAGCTGGGCGACAAGGTAACGGCAAATGGCACGAGCTTCACGCTCGCATATATGGAGACAGTCCACGACGCTCTGATGGCCAGCGATATTTCCGCACCGGGACAGCGTGACTCCGAGCATGAGCTGGGAGCTTACATCGGTCCCCTGACGCGGGAGATGAACCGCAAGTTTGCCCAAACCAACGCCGCTATCGAGAAGTCCTCAGGCGAGGTTCG
>CANQSD010000014.1 GCA_947626385.1 uncultured Oscillospiraceae bacterium
GTTCGAATCCGTCCACCAGCTCCAAAATTGCATACGGAGGAGTTCCCGAGTGGCCAAAGGGGACAGACTGTAAATCTTCTGGCGATGCCTTCGGTGGTTCGAATCCGCCCTCCTCCACTACAAAAGTCCCGATTTTGAGAACAAAATTGGGATTTTTGTTATTTCTGATAATTGTGGGATGGAGATCGTATCCATCCGAATCGTCTATATCCGGTTTCCACCGTTTCCCCGTTCTGACCCACTTCTGACCCCAACGGGAATCTGGAGCGGAAAGGGCCGAGCAGCACAAAGCCGTGGGATTTTGGTTCCCACGGCCTTTTTTAGTTATGGCGGGGTAGATTTTGTTCATACGTTTGCCCCGATGCCGCTTGATCTTTTCCCGTGAACGCCCGACATGACGGGTTATCTGTATAGGGTTGTACGCTCCTGTCCTCCTGTTGTGCTGGCTTTTCCAGGATGTATTCCTCCACCCAGGTGTCGAGGATCTTGCCGGTTTTGGTGACGTGCCCGACCATGATGAGTATGGGGCCGTCCTTGGGGATGTTTCGTTTGAAGCCCAGCTTTTTGAGGACACGCGCGGTGGGGTCGTTGCCCTCGACGATGGTGGAGAAGAGGCTGTCCACGGTCAGGGGCTCGCCGTCCACGCTCAGCCCCTCCCCGAAGAGCTGCCCGATGACCGCCCTGGCCGCCTCCGTGCAGTAGCCCCGGTTCCTGTACGGCTTCGAGATATAGAACTCCAGCTCGTAATGGTCCTCCCGGTGGAAGCCCACGTATCCGATGAACCGCTCCAGCTCGTCCTTCAAAAGCAGGGAATAGATACACTCCCCGTGGCCCGTCCTCTCAAAATAATGCGCGAATCTCCGCAAGCGCCACCTGGAATATTTCACGCCGCAGAACATGTAAAAATCCCCGTCCTCCCGCAGCATCCGAAGGAAGGGCTTGTTGTCCCTGGCGTTCTGCCCCGGCAGGAGCAGAAGTCTCTCCGTCTCAAGCGCTTTTCCTGTGTTCAATGCTTTTTCTCTCTTTCTCCGACGCCTTCCGCGTCGGCCTCTAAAAGCTCCGTCAGCGTGCGCGGGGCATAGTCCATATACGTCATCATACATCCCACGTTGATGATCCTGTCGGGGATGCCGAGCTTTCGCAGCTCCCGTCGCCATTTCTCGATGAGCCGCCACTCATTGGTGCTGTGGACGTGGCCGTAGAGCATGACCGCCCCGTGGCGCTGGTTTGCGTAAAACAGGATGGGGTAGTGGCATAAAACCACTTGCGTGCCCCCGTCCACGATCTCGGCGTAGGGCTCTACGCTCTCCCACAGGGCCCCCAGCGGGCGCCGCAGCTTGTCGTGATTGCCCCGGATGAGCCGCTTGTGCCCGTTGAGGCTCTTGAAGATATTGGCGCTGTCCTCCCCGTCCTTCCAGAAGGCGTCCCCCAGGACGTAGACGGTGTCCTCCTCGCCTACGCGTCTGTTCCAGCGGTCGATCAGGCCCTCCGCCATCTCCCGCGTATCGGCGAAGGGCCTTTCGTCGTACCGGATGGCGTTTTCATGCCCAAAATGGGTATCGGCGATATAAAAGATCATGATCTTGCCCCCCGGCCTCCTGAAGGGCCCGCTCATGCGCCAGAAAGTCCGCCAGCCCCTCCCGGCCCACGAAATGTACCTCAAGCTCCCGGTCCGGCCGCTCGAAGAGGAACGCGTCCTCCACGATCCGGGAAAGGCCCAGCTCCCAGAGCTCCCGCCCCACGTGATAGAGAAAGTCCCGCTCCGCCGGGTCGTGGAGGTCGGGGATGCGGTAATGGCAGGTGTCCTCCCACCCGGAGATATACAGGACATAGCCCTTTCCGCCCTCGCGCACCTCCCCTTCCAGCTTCTCCACCAGCCGCTCCGGGACGGGCCGCGTGGCGTCCGCGGCACGTTCCCTGTCCAGCTTCTCCCGGATGTCGGTGAGATGCTCCCCCGGACCGAGGGGGATATGAACGACGTCGTCGAGATTGCGCACACCAGAAAGGATCCTCTCCCACCCGTCGATGAACACCTTGATGAACTCCTCCGTGTTGCCCCGATCGGCAAACCGCCGGTGGTACTCCTCCCTGCACTCGTCGGTGGGACAGCAGACGACGATCTTCCGCCCGTACTCCTTTTGCAGCCGGTAGATCACCCACTCGCTGGTGGGAATGATCACATAGTCGTATGTCCGCTCCGCCCGCAGGACGGCGGCCACGTAGTTGTCCGGGTAAAGGGGGTCGTTCAGAAGCCACGGCGCGGCCTTCTCCGCCTCCGGCTCCCCGCTTTTGACCGCGGGGAGGATCCGGCTGAAGGGCATGGAGGTCAGGTCTATGGCGTTCTCGACCCGCGCCGCGAAGGTGGATTTCCCCGTCCCCGCAAATCCGGCTATGATCATGTCAAGCTCCTTCCCGTCGATTCCAACCGCAAATCCGTTTTCGTGTTCTTTTTCATCCACCGGATCGTCTCCGACCAGAGCATGGGCGGCCGGTCCTCCGCGCCCAGGAGGCACAGGCCCGCGTCCCTGCCGACCCAGCCGTCCAGCCGCTGAAAGCTTTCGGGGTCATCCGTTTCCCAAAGGCTTGCGGACAGCGCGTCCGGCTCCGGGAAGCGTTGCAGAAACAGGTGCTCCGGGACCTCCACGCTCTCGATTCCCACGATCCATCGCGTGCCGTCGCCGGTAATCCACTCCAGTCCTCCCGGCCCGCTCAGGCCCGTGGATGCCTGACGGTGCATGTATACGCACCTTTCCAGAAAAGCCCCGTCCAGGGCCTCCGGCTCGAAGGTCCCGCCGTAGATAAGCTCCACTGTCAGCCCTCCCGGCCGCCTCTCAGAGCCAGTAGGCCGTCAGCGTCGTGCCGGTGCTCAGCTCGTAGGTCAGGCCGTACCGTTGGAAAATGTCCGTAAAGCCTTCATAGACCCGTGACTCCAGCTCCCCGCAGTCGACGATGGTCAGGCCGTACACATAATTTTCGCTCATCTTTGTCTTCACAAACTCCTTAAAAAGCGCGTCCTCCCGCGCGTCCCCGGACAGCTCCAGGGCCTCCTTCAGCACCGCCCGCGGCGGGAGCTCTCCGACGCAAATAGGGTCCTCCCGCTCCATAAACTCCAGATAATCCTCACACGTGTCGAATTCCTCGGGATCCCAGCCCTCCAGCCGCTTCATGAGCTTTTTCACGACGGACATCGCCTCCTCCCTGATTTCCATGTCCAGGGCCTCACAGCGAATCTGGGAGCTTCTGTCCAGCAAAAGCTTCATGATCTCCTCCCGCCCCTCCGGGGACAGCTCGTCAAGCTCCACGCGGTACCAGGTCTGGCGCACCAGGTCGTAAAGCGGCCCCTCGTAGGTCATGTCCAGAAGCCGCTCCGGGTTGCAGAAGGACACGAACTCATAGCTGCCGGTATGGGAGTCGTAGATCGGGGAGCTGAGAAGCCACTCCCGGTCTTCGTTGGGAAGGTCCTCCACCCACACGTCGTCATAGCCCTCCATAGGCCAGCCGGTGCCGGAAGGGGCCTGGCCGGGCTCATACATGTGGCTGTACCGCCGCCCTCCGGCGCAGACGCTGGCGTCCCGCCACAGGCCCCATTTTTTACAGTAATCGATGAGCTCCCGCACCATCGCGGGGATGTCCTCCGGGGTGAAAACATGCTCGGCCATTGGCAGCCCTCCCTTAAAGCTCCACGAATTCCTCGAACAAAATGCTGACCTTGGCCTCCCGCCTTTCGCAGTGGTAATGGCCCAGATACCAGTGGCCGTACTCCAGCCGCGACTCGATGGCGTCCAGCCAGCGCTCGGTGGTCTTGTCCACCAGCGACTGGTCGACGGTGGGCAGGAACTCCTCCACCGGCTCATATTTGAGCGGCGCTGTGTGGGACAGCACCACGTCCACCTTCCAGTGGACCCGGTCCAGCGCCCGCTCCACGTCGTCCATGATCTCCTCGGAGGGCTGTTCCGATGGGAACCACGGCGCGCCGGAGGCACCACGCCGCCCCGCCACTCCTTTTCCTCGTAGCCGTCGATGAGAAAGGGCCGCTCCTCGTGGTTCCCGTGGACGCACAGCAGCGTCACCTCCAGATGGGCCAGCTCCCACTTCAAATTATAGTCGGTGTCGTCCAGAAAGTAGTTGACGCACGCGTCCCCCAGGATGACCAGAACGTCGTCCCTGGTCGTCTCGTACTCCGCGCAGAAATCGAAGATCCGGTCGAAATCCCGGTGTGTGTCGCCGGTAAGAATGACCATGATGACATTTCTCCTTCAGACATAAAATTCCTCACCCGTGTCCAGGCACAGCGCGCCCAGCGTCCCGCCGAAGCCGCAGCCGCAGTCGATGAAGAGTCGGCCCCCGGTTTTGTAGACGCGGTCGGGGGCGGGGCTGCCGGGGATGAGCCGGGTGGGGATGTGGCCGGAGATCACCGTTTTGTCGGGCCAGTAGGCGTCGGCGGGGCCGGAACGCCCCTCCAGGAAGTCCGCCGGGTCGTAGTCCTCCAGGGGCCTCGACGGCGAAAAATTGTCGATGCCCGCGTGGACCAGCACATAGTCCCGCCCGTTGACCGTCAGTTCCTCGTAAAGCGAAAACTCCCCAAGGTACTCCATGACCTCCCGCCGCTTCTCCCGGGACAGCGCGCGGAAGGCCCTGAGGGTGGGCTCCCCGCCGTTGGCCATCCATTCCGCCAGCGCCCCGATCTCCGCCTCGCCCAGCTCAGAAACCGATCCCTCCGTGATCTCCCGCATCAGGAGCTTCAGGGACACCGCCATCATCAGCTCGTGGTTGCCCAGGATCGGGACCACGTTGGGCCGGCCCATCATGTCCTGAAGGACCTTTATCCCCTCCGGCCCCCGGTCCACCACGTCCCCCAGGACGTACAGGGTGTCCGTGGACTTGAAGGAGATCTTGCCGAGGATCGTCCGGTAGGCGTCAAAGCTTCCGTGAATATCGCTGACCACAAAAATCACGCGCATCCCCCTTTCCGCGTCACTCGTCCACCTCGCAGGCGTAGAGCTTCAGGGTGGGCTTAGAAAAGCAAAAGTAGTTGTTTCCCTCGACGAGCTTCCAGCGCTCCTCAAAATCACCGCTGCCGCGTTCGATGCCAAAAAAGCTGTTGTCGTACCAGCCTTTGGAATTTATCCCAAAGGGATTGGCCGGCACCATGTTCACAAACCGCCCCTCATACGCCCGCCCCACCTCATGCTCACCGAGAAAGAGTTTGATACACTTCAAATGGATTGTTCCTCCTTTGCGGAATGAAGTATCGTTTCCTTGATTGCTTTATTAGTTTCAGATATCCACGACCTCAAATCGTCATCTACTATGCGCTCACGCTCTTTTATAGATATCAGCCTTTTATAAAAGCTGTCAATCTGTTTTACGCCAGCTGCCTCACACATCCAAAGAAGAAGTTCAGGGCACTTGAATTGGACGATTGAGTTTTCAAGATTAAGGCCCTTTTGCGGAAAAAGGTTGGATTCACGGCCCGCCGCCCAAGAGATATAAAGATGCCATTTCTGCAACAAAGGATCATCTTTTTTTAGTTTATCTGCCATCGCATGCGTTTCCGCAAAGTCTGGATCCTCCTGCATCAAAGCCGACAACGATTGCAGCCCCGCAAAATGACTTTTCTTTTTCTCATCAAGCCAACGGTAAAAACTTATATCCTCCTTCAACGCCTGTTCTCTATCTCTGTCCCAAAATGTCTTTACAAGCTCATAATAAGGCCCCTTTGGCCCATATCTTTCCAAATATTCCTTTGTCTTCGTATATTTTCCTTTACCCTTTTTCGCAAAGAAAGCCAAGAACTGCCCAATTGTTAACGTCATAATCTCTTTCCCTCTTTCTTTTTTTTCGTACAGGGTCCCCTGCCCACCCTTATTCTACCACATTCCCCTCCCCCACGCAACCGGGCTCGCGGAACACCCGCACCAGCGTCTCCTGGAGCTCGCGGGTGAAGAAGGCCGCCTCGTCGCCGTCCGTCGCGGAGAAGTAGAGCCCGCGCATCCGCCGCTCCCAGGGGGTGGGGAGAGGAACGCGCAGACGCCCCGCGGCGTCGAGCCCCTCCAGCGTCTCCGGGGTCTGAGACTCCGCCAGCCCGAACACCGGGTCGAAAAACCCCAGGCGCGGGTTGAGCCTGAGCCAGCGTTCCGGCACACCCGGCAGCTCGTAGCTGCGCACAAAGGCCTCCGCCTCGTCTATGACGCCCTTCAAAAACCGCCGCGCCCCGCGGTCCCCCACGGAAAGCGCCGCGCGGTGAAGCTCCCCCAGCCGTGCCGCGAAGTATTCCTCCGCGCCCTCCAGCCCCCCGGTGTCGGGCCGGCGGTTGTAGCAGTCCGTGGCGGCGTAGAGGCCCAAAAGCTCCCAAAGCCCCGTGAACACCGCCTCCCCCACGCCCCGGTCCGCCTCCGGCCAGCGCTCAAAGCGATTCCCCAGCAGGCGCAGGACCTCCCGTGGGTCCGCCGGCTCCGCCGCCGGGGCGTCCATGTGGGGGACCGTCAGCTCCAGGAAGGCCCTCTCGTCCCCCTCCAGCGCCCTGCCGTAGGCGCGGATGATGGCAATGTCGCAGGGGAAATTGGCCCCGCGCTTTGCCCTGGGGCGCAGGTGGTTCTCCACGGCCGATTCCGACACGCCCGCCGCGCTCGCCAACCGCTCCTTCATCCGCTCCCGTCCCTCCCGCGCGGCGGCTCTCTCCGCGCTCTCCCGGAACCCCTGCCAGAGGAACCGGTAGGTCTGCCCATCGCCGTCCTGATAAAACCTCATGTCCATAAGCCGCCCTCCTTCACCTCACGCGCCTTTTTCCCATTTCGCATGATACACCCGCCCGCCTCAAAAAACCATGTAGAGCGCTCACCGCCCGCCTTCCCGCCTCCTTTCGATACGCGCATAAGTATTCCTGCTTTTGTGAATATATTCACTGTTTTTCACCTCCCCTCCCTTAAGTAAAACAGGTTTTATGTTTCTATACATTCTCATGAATATTCCCGCTCACAGGAAGAGCCGATTTTGTTTCCAAAACCGGCTCTTGGCGTATTTAGTGGATGGGCTTGGTCACAGCTCCTTAGTCGTCCAATTCTTCGCGGACTCCACCCGTTTGGGGTCCGTGGCGGTGCCGATCATGGGGGCAGCGTTGTCCGCGCCCCGCAGGGCCTCCATCTCGGCCTCGGTGAGCGCGAAGTCCAGGATGTCGAAATTTTCCCGTATGCGCGCCGGGTGGATGGATTTCGGGATGACCGAGATGCCCTGCTGGACAAGGAACCGCAGCGCCACCTGGGCCGGCGTCTTGCCGTGCGCCTCCGCGGCGGCCCGGACCGCCGGCAGGGCGAACATATCGTTGATGCGGCTCTGGCCCAGCGGCGCGTATGCCTGATGCGCCACGCCGTATTTCTCCATCCACTCATGGGCCGTCCTCTGCTGGCAGTAAAGGTGCGTCTCCACCTGGTTGACCGCCGGGGGCACCTCGTTATAGTTGACGAGGTCCACCAGCCTGTCCGGGGAGAAGTTCGAAACGCCTATGGCCCGCAGGATCCCCTCCCTGTACAGCCCCTCCAGGTCCCGCCAGGCGGCGTACACATCCCCGAAGGGCCAGTGGATGAGCATGAGGTCGATATAGTCAAGCCCCAGGCGCTCCAGCGACCGCAGGACGCTGGCCCTGCACTCTCCCTCCCTGTGGTTCCGGAACCAGACCTTGGAGGTGATAAACAGCTCCTCCCGCCTGATCCCGCTGCCGGCCGCCGCCGCGCCGACCTCCCGCTCGGTGCCGTAGTTCTGGGCCGTGTCGATCAGCCTGTACCCGGCCGCCAGGGCCTCCTCCACGCTTTTCCGGCACTGTCCCGGCTCGGTCATCTGATATGTCCCGAACCCCACCAGCGGCATCTCCACCCCGTTATTCAGCCTCACCGTATCCATATATCGTACCTCCTGTCCGTTTTGAAAAAATCTTGTGCTCAATAGTATATACCGATCCCCGTCCCTCCGTCAACCCCTCGGCCCGGGCCGCGCAGACACGCTCTGTTTCCCGTTTACCCCTCGACCCACACGTCGATCTCCTCTCTCGCGGGCGGCTCGAAGATCGCCGCGAATTTCCCGGCGAGGGCATCGTCAACAAGGTACGCCGTCGTCTTGCCCGCCGCCACCGCGCGGTTCCTCTCGTCTATCCGCGCTCTCCAAACGTCGTCGTGGACATCCAGATAATGGTTCTCGCACTCCACATCCCGGCTTTTGTAAAACTCCTTCGCCGCGTCTCTCCCGGCCCTTGTCCAGAAGCCCCAGTCCAGAATGACGCTGACGCCCGCCCCGACGAGCTCCAGCGACTTCTCCAGGAGATACCCGCGCACTTTAGCGGCGTATTCGTCGTGCCGCTCCCCCGCGTAAAGCCCGAAGACCGCCAGCATGATCTCGTCCACCGACAGGATAACGCCTCCCCGCTCCTCCCGCAGCCGCTTAGCGTACGTGCTTTTCCCGCAGCCTATTTTTCCGCATATCAAATAAACCCTCGCCATCGCTCTTTGCCCTCCTGATCTTCCGCCGCCGGAGCCTTCACGCGAGTTTTGGGAACAGGGATTTCATGGCGGGGTAGATTTGCTTGAATTGGTTGTAGCGCTCCTCATAGAGCGCGGTCAGGTCTGGGGTGGGGGCGGTGGTGGAGGCGACGGTGACGAGGGCGTCGCAGGCGGACCGGACGGTGGGATAGCGTCCGTCCGCCACCATGGCTAAGAGCGCGCCGCCGTAGCCGGGGCCCTGCTCGGTGGTGACCATATCGAGCGGAATCCCCAGGACGTTGGCTAAAATCTTCCGCCACAGGGGAGATTTCGCCCCGCCGCCACAGATGTTGGAACGGGGGATTTCAATTCCGAGGCTTTTTGCCACCTCGAAGCTGTCCCGAATGGCAAACGCCACGCCCTCCAGAACCGCCTGCGTCATGTCCGCGTGGGTGGTGTCCATGGTGAGGCCGGTGAAGGTCCCGCGGGCGTTTACGTCATTGATGGGGCTGCGCTCGCCCATGAGGTAGGGGAGGAAGTAGACATGGTTGCGGCCCAGCTTGTCCGGGCTGATCTTCGCCTGTTCGCCGGCATAATCCGTATCATTTGAGACTTCGTCCATCCACCACTTGTTGCAGCTGGCGGCGGAGAGCATACACCCCATCAGGTGCCAGCCGCCGTCGGCGTGGGCGAAGGCGTGCAGGGCGTTGTGCGGGTCCACGCCGAACTTGTCCGAGGAGATGAACACCGTCCCGGAGGTGCCGAGGCTGATGTTGCACCCTCCCGCCCCGACGGTGCCGGTGCCTACCGCCGCGGCGGCGTTGTCCCCCGCCCCGGCGCAGACCTTGACAGTCTCGGAAAGGCCCAGTTCCCTGGCGATCTCTGGCTTTAAGGTTCCCACACATTCCCAGCTTTCATGGAGCTTGGGAAGCTGGGATTCGGAGACGCCGCAGATCTCCAGCATTTCACTGGACCAGCGCTTGTGCTCCACGTCCAGGAGCAGCGTCCCGGAGGCGTCGGAGTAGTCCGTCGCGTGGATGCCGGTCATTTTATAGACCAGATAGTCCTTGGGGAGCATGATCTTCGCGATTTTTCGAAACTTTTCCGGCTCGTTCGCTTTCATCCAGAGAAGCTTCGGCGCGGTGAACCCGGCGAAGGCGATGTTGGCGGTATACCGGCTCAGATTCTCCCGGCCGATGACCTCGTTGAGGTAGTCCGTCTCCTTGGCCGTCCGCCCGTCGTTCCAGAGAATGGCGGGGCGGATGACCGAATCGTCCATGTCCAAGGCCACCAGACCGTGCATCTGACCACCCACTCCGAGGGCCCTGACAGCCCCCTGGGGCACCCCTCGGAGCACCTCCCGAACCCCCTCGGACACCCCTCGGACCCACTCCGCAGGGTCCTGTTCGGACCACCCCGGACGGGGAAACCGGAGGGGATACCCCTTTGTGGCCTCGTTGACCACCCTTCCGGCCTCGTCCACCAGGAGGATCTTCACCGCCGAGGTGCCAAGGTCGATACCGATGTAGTACATACTGCCGCCTCCTTATCGTTTTGAATGGCCCTCCGCGCCTCAGGGCGTGGAGGGTTCGTTTATATAATACTGCGCCTGGGCGGTCCAGAGCTCGTGGTATTTGCCGGACTCGTCGGCGACCAGGGCGTCGTGGGAGCCCTGCTGGACGATGCGCCCTTGGTGGAAGACGGCGATCTCGTCGCAGAACTTGCAGGAGCTGAGGCGGTGGGAGATGTAAATGGCGGTCTTGTCGCCGGCGATCTCGTCGAATTTGCCGTAGATCTCCGCCTCCGCGATGGGGTCCAGCGCCGCCGTGGGCTCGTCCAGAATGATGAACGGCGCGTCCTTGTAAAGCGCCCGGGCAATGGCGATCTTCTGGGCCTCGCCGCCGGAGACATCCACGCCGTCCTCGGAAAGGTCCTTGTAGAGCATGGTGTCCAGGCCCCGGTCCAGCGTCCCCAGGCGTTCGCCGAAGCCCGCGTCCTCCAGCGCCCTGCGGGCCCGCTCCCGGTCGTAAGTCATACGGCCCGCCACATTCGCGCCCAGGGGCTGGGAGATGAGCCGGAAGTCCTGGAACACCACAGAGAAGAGGGCCATGTAGTCGTCGTACCGGTACTTGCGGATGTCGATGCCGTTTAAAAGGATCTGGCCCTCCTGGGGGTCGTAGAGGCGGCACAAGAGCTTGATGAAGGTGGTCTTGCCGCTGCCGTTCTCCCCCACGATGGCGAGCCTCCGGCCCACCTTGAATTTCAGATTCACATGGCGCAGCGCCCAGACGTCGGAGCCGGGATACTTGAAGGACACGTCCCGGAACTCGATGTCATATTGGCGGTCGGAGCGCTTTTCCGTGGTGAGGCTCCCCTCGTACATGGCGTTGGGGATGTCCAGAAAGGCGAAGGTCTGATCCAGAAACCCGGTGTTCGTCTCCAGCGTCCCCACAAGCCCGGTGAGGGAAAAGATGTTGGCGATCATGGCCGAGGCCGCGCCCACATACTGGGTGATACTGCCCACGTCAAAAGCGCCGCCCCACGCCTTGAGGCAGGTGAACACATAGACGGAGCCTGTGATCAGGGTGGTGACGCACACGCCCAGGCCCGCGTAGACGCCCATTTTCCCACGGGCCAGTCTCCCGATGGGGCCGTCGGCGCCGAAGGAGGAATTTTTGTCCCAATAGGCGCTGACAAGGTTCTGCTGTTCATACATACGGATGTCCGCGGCGCGCTCCTTGTATAGGCCGATAAACCCGAAATGGCCGAAGAGCCGGTTGCCCAGAGTTGCCTCCTGCGCCGTGTCGCCCCAGCACTTCTCCGACGCGGCGAGGAGCTTCCCCGCCAGGGCGCTGACGGCGGCCATTATTGCCGCCAGGAGCAAGATGAAGACCGGGTTATTAAGAACGGTAAGCCGCCCCGCCGTCTCCGGGACGGGGGAGGTAAAGAGGCTCACGGTCAGGGCGACGCCGCTGAGAAGGCCGATGACGCCGCCCACAAAATCTCCGTATACGTATGCCACCTTCATGAGCCCCCAGCTGGCCCAGTTCTCGTTTTCCCGGATCTGCTCCCGGAGGTCGTGGTTTTCCTGCTTGTCGAGCTCGGCAAAGTCGAGGGCGAACATCTTGCGGACGAATAAGATCTCTTTTCTGCCCCACAAATCGCTGAGCAGCGTCTCATACCGGCGCTTGAGGACGGCTCCCAGGAGGGAGACGAGGCCCACGCACGCTACACCCGCGATCACCCATTTCCAAAGGACGTCCTCCCGGCGCAGTGTGGCCAGCTCCCTCAGGATCCGCGCGGAGAAGAAGACCGTGACATACGGGGCTATGGCGTTAAAGAGGCCGGAGGCCGTTTGGATCGGGAAAAACCTGGGCGATACCTGATGGAGCGTCCGGATGGCCCGGAGATGGACGGCCACGGCGCGGCGAAGCTTTCCTTTTTCTCTCATCTTCAAAACTCCTTTCCCTCCTGATAATAGCGGCTTTGGACCTCGAAGAGCTTCGCGTACTCCCCGCCGGATGCCAGAAGGCTTTCGTGGGTCCCCTCCTCCCGGACGGCGCCGTCCGCCAAAAGGACGATCCGGTCGCAGAACCTGGTGGAGGCGAGACGGTGGGAGATGAAGAGGGACGTGCGCCCCTTTGTCATGTCGTTATACTTCCTGTAAATATCGTTTTCGGCGATGGGGTCCAGAGCCGCCGTGGGCTCGTCCAGGAGCAGGATGGGGCCGTCCTTATAAAGGGCCCGCGCCAGCATGAGCCGCTGGGTCTCGCCCCCGGAAAAGAGGGTGCCGTCCAGATAGACCTCCCGGCCCACGTGGGTGTCCAGGCCGCGTGGCAGCTTTTCTATGGCGGCGGTCAGGCCCGCCTTCTCCACGCAGTCCGCGACCCGGCCGTAGTCGATGCCCTCCGCCCGCTGGGCGATCTCCTCCGCCACGGTCACGTCCAGAAGGGAGAACTCCTGAAAGACCGCGCTGAAGAGGGCGTAATAGCGCCTGCGGTCAAAGGCCCGGATGTCCCTCCCGTTCAGCAAAACGGCGCCCTCCGTGGGGTCCAGAAGGCCGCAGAGGAGCTTCACGAGCGTGGTCTTCCCCGCCCCGTTGAGGCCCACCACGGCCAGCTTCTCCCCCGGATGGACGGTCAGGCTGAGGCCGTGGAGCGTGTCCGCCTGCGCGCCGGGGTAGCGGTAGGAGACGTTCTCCAATCTCAGCTCATAGCGCTCCGCCTCGGGGATGTCCTCGCCGCCCTCGAAGCGGAAGGGCTCCGGGTAGTCCAAAAACTCCCGGACCAGGGAGATGTCCAGGCTCTCCTTGTGGAGGGTACTCAGCTCCCGCAAAATGCCCATGACCCAGGTGGTGAAGGTGGTCACCGCCGTGAAATAGAGGAGGAACTGGGAAACGCTCAGCCCCTCCCGGAGGGTCATGCGGATGAGGACCACATAGGCGACGCCGTTTCTGGCCGCGGTCAGCACCGTTGAGGCCAGGTCCGTCAGCACCTCCACCCGCTCACAGCGCAGGGTGAAATCCAGATAGAGGTCGTGGATCTGCGTCAGGAGCTCGTTCAGCCAGTTTTGCAGGCCGAAAATGCGGATGTCCTTCGCCAGCTCCACCGACTCCGATTTCCGGCGCAGATACGTTTTCTTCTGGTAGTATTTCTCTTCCTCCTCCCGGCGTTCGTACCGCCAGTTGACGGCGTACCGGGAGACGAAAAACCCGGCGACGCAGGTGGCGACGGTCACAAGGAGGAGCCAGCCGTTGACCCTGGACAAGATTCCCAGATAGACAAGGAGGCCGCCCACGTTGGCCAGGAGCTTTGTCAGCGTCTCCCAGATATGCTCCGTGGCCTGAGAATTGCCCTCGCAGGCATTGTGCGCCTTGTCCCGCAGCTTGATAAAATCCTCGTTCAGGGTGTTGGAATAGGACGTGTTGTTGCACTTTTCGGAGAGCTTCCCGATGATGGCGCTGCGCACGTCCACCCGGGGAAACATGGTATTTTCGTCGATGTATTCGGAAAGCCCCTGCGCCAGGAAAAGCGCGGCGGTAAAGACGCCGATGGTCCCCAGCAGCGCCCCGATGGGGGCCCTCTCCTGCACGCGGGCAAGCACCTCCGGCGCGATGTAGAGCTCAAGCAGATTCAAAAGGACCTGCAGGGACGCGGCCAGGACGCAAAAGAGCAGCACGCGTTTTCGGTTTTTCCACGCGATGGCGCACATCCACCGGACGTTTTGGAGGACGTTGTATTTTGGTTTATCCTTTTTCTTCATTTTCCTCACCTCGCGCCTATCCTATCATAAAAATTCGTCCCCGGAGCGTTCTGGGGACGAATCGTAATTTTCGGGGGACGAATCGCAGGGCTCACGTCTGCGGGAGCAGGATCTCCGTGGTAAACGCCCCGTCCTCGCTGTTGCGGCTCAGGTATCCGCCCAGGCGCTCCACAATGGCGTCGACGCGCACAAGCCCCAGGCCGTGGCCCTCGCCCTTGGTGGTGCGGAAAAGCTTCCCCTCCTTCCTGAGCTTCTTCCCGGCGGTGAAGTTGGTGAAGGAGATGTAAAGCTGGGTGTTCTTCATGTCCATGTAGACCCGGATGAGGCGCCGGTCCTCCGGCAGGGCCGCGCTGGCCTCGATGGCGTTGTCAAAGAGGTTGCCGATGATACAGCAAAGGTCGATCTCCGAGGACTTGAGCCGGACGGGGATCTGCGCGTCCGCCACGACGGTGATGCCCTTGGATTTGGCCAGGGAGATCTTGGAGTTGAGGATGGCGTCGGCCATGGGGTTGCCGGTCTTGATGACCGTGTCCACCGTGGTCAGGTCCTCGTCTAAAAGGTCCAGATACCGCCGGATGGCGTCCCAGTCCTCCGCCGCCGCGTAGGCCTTCATGGTCTGGATGTGGTTGCGGTAATCGTGCCGCCAGCCCCGGATCTGGCGGTACATGTTGTCCACCTCCCGGTAATGCGTCTCGATGAGCTCCCGCTGATAGCCGGCGATGCGGGCGTCGATCCTTTTTGACAGAAATCCCATTTTCTACCTCATGCTGATGATGGCCCGGTTGACGCCGTCATACGCCCCGCGCGGCAGGGGGACGGTCTCGCCGCCGCCAAGGACGATCTCCGTCCTCGTGACGCGGCTTATTTGCGTGAGATTGACAAGCGCCGACCGCCCCACCCGGTAAAAGCGCTCGTCCAGCTGCTCCTCCAGCCGGCCCAGCGTCATTTTTACGGTGTAGTCATGAAGGGCGTGGACGGTCACGTAGTTGCCGAACACCTCGGCGTACCGGATCTGATAGACCGGCACCCGCACCGTCTCGCCGCCCGGCTCCAGCGTGAGGATCCTTTCGTTTTTCGCAAGCCTCTCCGCCGCCCGGTCCAGCACGGCGTGGAGCTTTTCCTCCCGCACCGGCTTCATGAGATAGTGGAGCGCGGCCACGTCGTAGCCCTCAGAGATATAGTCGGCATAGCCGGTGACGAAGACGATCTGGACGGTGTCGTTTTCCCGGCGCAGGCGCTTTGCCATGGTCACGCCGTCCATGCCGCCCATTTCGATGTCCAGGAGCACGATGTCGTAGTCCTGCCTTTCGGCATAGGCAAACAGAAAGCTCTCGGCGGAGGGGAACCCGTCAACGCGCACGCCACGTCCCGGCGCCTCGGCCCACCGGCGGACCATCCCCTCCAGGCTCTCCCGGTCCGCCGCCGCGTCGTCGCAGATCGCTATCCTGTACTCCATCCCGCGCCCCCTATTCCGCCCCCGGCAGGGGGAGCGTGTAGGGCAGGAGGACCCGGCCCACCAGGGCCGCGTCGCGGCCGGCGGGGACAGTGATGTCGGCGTCCCGGCGGGCGCGGTTAAGGGCGAAGAGGTAGATGTTCCCCTCGCTGTCCTCGGCGTACTGGCGGCAGACGAGCTTCCCGTCCAGCTGAAAAACGCCCACCTCTCCCGGCTCCAGCGCCTCGGCGCGGCTTATATACATGGTGTCGCCGGGGGCGAGCCAGGGGGCGTTCACATTATCCGTGACCCCCACGGCGATGTCCGCGCCGGCGGGGGGATTCAGGCGGGGGCCGGGGCTCACTTTTTAAACCCGTCCTTCAGCGCCACGGACCGGTTGAAGACCAGCCTTCCCGGCGCGGAATCCTTGTCCACGGTGAAGTACCCCAGCCGCAGGAACTGGAAGTCGTCGTGGGGCTTTGCCTCCGCCAGGGCCGCCTCGGCCTTGCAGCCGGTGACGGTTTGGAGGCTTTCGGGGTTGATGTGCTCCACGTAAGCGTCGCCGAAGCTGTCCGGGTCGGGGTCCAGAAAGAGGTTTGCGTACAGCCGCGCCTCCGTGTCCACGGCGGTGGCGGCGTCCACCCAGTGGAGGGTGGCGCCCTTGACCTTCCGCCCGTCGGCGGGGTCGCCGCCGCGAGAGGCCGGATCATAGGTGCAGTGAATGGCGGTCACGTTCCCGTGCTCGTCCTTGTCGCACCCGGTGCAGGTAACGAGATACGCGCCCTTGAGGCGGCACTCGGGACCGTTCGGCGTCAGGCGCTTATATTTGGGCTCCGGGACCTCCATGAAGTCCTCCGCCTCCACCCACAGCTCACGGGAGAAGCGCACGGGCCGGGTGCCGGCCGCCGGGTCGGAGGGGTTATTCTCCACCTCCACGGTTTCGCTTGCCCCAACGGGGTAGTTGTCGATAATGAGCTTCACCGGGCGCAGGACCGCCATGCGCCGGGGGGCGTGGGCGTTGAGGTCGTCCCGGAGGCAGGCCTCCAGCAGGCTGTAGTCCACCGTGGAGGGCACCTTCGCCACGCCGATCTTGTCGGTGAAGGCCCGGATGGACGCCGGGGTGTACCCGCGCCTGCGAAGGCCGCACAGCGTGGGCATCCGGGGGTCGTCCCAGCCGGAGACGTAGCCCTCCTCCACAAGCCGTCTCAGCTTGCGCTTGGAAAGGACGGTGTTGGTGATGCCCAGGCGCGCAAACTCGATCTGCCGGGGCTTCGAGGGCACGTCCACGTGGTTGATGACCCAGTCGTAAAGGGGCCGGTGGTCCTCATACTCCAGGGAGCAGAGACTGTGGGTGATGCCCTCCAGCGCGTCCTGGATAGGGTGGGCGAAGTCGTACATGGGGAAGATGCACCACTTCGTCCCCTGGCGGTGGTGCTCGATGTAGCGGATGCGGTAAAGGACCGGGTCGCGCATATTGAAATTGCCGGAGGTGAGGTCGATCTTCGCCCGGAGGGTATACTTCCCCTCGGGGAACTCCCCCGCCTTCATGCGCTCAAAGAGGTCCAGGGATTCCTCGATGGGCCGATCCCGCCAGGGGGAACGGGCGGGGGTGGCGGTGTCGCCCCGGTACTCCTTGAACTGCTCCGGCGTCAGCTCGCACACGTAGGCAAGGCCCTTTTTAATGAGGCCGACGGCAAGCTCGTAGGTCTTTTCAAAGTAGTCCGAGCCGTAGAAAAACCGGTCGTCCCAGTCAAAGCCCAGCCAGTGGATGTCCTCCTGAATGGCGTCCACGTACTCGGTGTCCTCCTTGGCGGGGTTGGTGTCGTCCATGCGCAGGTTGCAGATGCCGCCAAAGCGCGCGGCGGTGCCGAAGTCAATGCACAGCGCCTTGCAGTGGCCGATGTGCAGATACCCGTTGGGCTCCGGCGGGAACCGGGTGTGGACCCGCATCCCCTCAAACCGCCCGCCGGGGGCGATGTCCTCCTCCACAAAAGCTTCAATAAAATTCCTGCTGTCGTTGTCAGCCATATTGGTCGTCCTTTCCTTCGCGATAGCCCTATATTATACCAACCCCGCCGGTAAAGTCAAGCCGGACGGCGGGGAGTTACTTTAAATAAGAAATAAACCGCTCCTTTGTCAGCTCATAATCGACGCTGGACTGTAAACGGCCGAGCTGGTCTTTCCACGAATCAATGTTTGTTCTTACCTTTCGGAAGCCAAGCTGTTCGTATACGTGCCGGGCACGCGTGTTGGTCAGGTTTGTGTCCAATACGATCTTCTCATATCCCAGCTCATGGAACAGTCCGTCTATGAAAAGGCTTAAAATGATTTTTCCTAAGCCTTTGTTCTGATACGCGCTGTCGCAAATCTTTATGCCGATCGCGCAGGCCCTGTTTTCCATGTCGCGATAGTTCATTTCTCCTATCGGGATACCGTTATAAAGGATCATGTGTACGCGATTGCGGTCGTTTCTTCTGATCTGCGCTTCGACCTTTGCGACCGTGGTGCCCAACCCGTTGGGAAACCCGGCGTGGGCCATCACGTCCCCGTCGTTCCACCACCCGCAAAGCCGCGCGGCATCCTCAATTTTCGCGTCACGGATCACGATCCCGTTAGTTTCCCGAATCATTTACGGACTCCTTTGGCATATATTTCATATCTCCCTGAACCCTTTCCCGATGATCTGGGAGGAGTTGACCATGGTGATGAAGGCGTGGGCGTCGATGGAGCGGATGAAGTTGCGCAGGTACACCGCCTGGCGGCGGGTGAGGACGGTGGTGATCATGAGCTCGGCCTTGCCGGTGAAGGCGCCCTCGGCCTTGGTGATGGTGGCGCCGCGCTTGAGCTTTTGGAGGATGTAGTCCTTCACCTCCTCGGGGTGGGAGGAGATGATGGTGCAGTATTTCCGGGAGTTGATGCCGTCAATGACGATGTCCACGAGGAAGGTCTTCATGAGAAGGCCCGTGAGGCTGTAGAGGGCCGTCTTCACGTCGAAAATGAAGAAGGTGCAGGCGGTGATCACGAAATCCGGGACCAGCAGGGCCTTGCCTACCTCCAGGGAGGTGTGCTTGGAGAGGATCATGGCGATGATGTCCGTGCCGCCGGTGGAGGCGCCGATGTTGAAGACCATGCCGGTGCCCACGGCGGGGAGGATCACGGCCCAGAGGACCTCCAGAAGTGGGTCGTCGGTGAGGGGCGCGGAGAGGGGGACGAGCCACTCAAAGGCCGCCACGTACACCGACAGCGCCACGGAGGCGTAGATAGTCCCCCAGCCGAAGCTCCGGCCCAGAAAGAGAAAGCCCACCAGAATCAGGGCCGCGTTGATGATAAACATGGCCCCGGAGACGTTGAGCCCCGGCCACAGCGCCGCCATGACCACCGCCATGCCGGAGGTGCCGCCCATGGCGAAGTGGTTGGGGGATTTGAAAAGCGAGATGCCGGCGGCGGTGGCGATCAGCCCGGCATTTAAAACGAGAAACCACACAGCCCACTGCTTCGGTGTCTTTTTGACCATAAAAAGTGCCTCCCTTCCTTGCAAGGCAGGCTTATTATATGCGATTCCGGCGGATTTTTCAAGAGGTTGACGGCTTTCCCCGGTGGCGCGGCCCCTCGGGTCTGCATAGGATAGGCCAGCATCATGAAAGGAAACGGTTTTTTATGGAACTTGCGCTGAGCGCCCTGCCGGAGGGGACGGCGGGGGTCGTGGAGGGGATCGGGCGGGGCGGCGAGCTGCGCGCCCGCCTTTTGGACCTGGGCTTCACGCCGGGGGCACGGGTGGAGTGCCTCTTCGCGGCCCCGTCGGGGGACCCGCGGGCGTACCTGGTGCGGGGGTCGGTCATCGCCCTCCGGGGAGGCGACGCTGCGTCGATCACAGTGCGAAAGGGGGCCGAGGCATGGGACTGACCCGCCTTTCCGTGGGGAAAAACGCCGCCGGCGGGGATGTCTCGGCCGGTACCGCCGACGTGACGGCGGCTCTGGCCGGCAACCCCAATGTGGGCAAATCCACGGTTTTCAACGGCCTCACCGGCCTTCATCAGCACACCGGCAACTGGTCCGGCAAGACGGTGGTCACCGCCGCCGGGACCTACAAATATAAGGGGAAGACCTACCGCCTGGTGGATATCCCCGGCGCCTACTCCCTCCGGGCCGGCTCCGCCGAGGAGGAGGCGGCCCGGGACTTCATCGCCCTGGGCGGGGCGGACCTGGTCATCGCCGTGGCCGACGCCGGGGCGCTGGAGCGGAACCTGAACCTGACTTTGCAGATTTTGGAGGTAACGCCCAACGTCATTCTGGCAGTGAACCTCCTGGACGAGGCCGAGCGCCGGGGCGTCCGGGTGGATACGAAGGCCCTGTCGGAGGCCCTGGGGATCCCCGTGGTGGGCATGGCGGCCCGGCGGGGGCGGGGGCTGGAGGATCTGCGCCGGGAGACGGCGGCCTTTCAAAAGCGGCCCTACGCCTACACCGTCCGGTACGACCCCGCCATCGAGCGGGATGTCAATGAGCTGGAGCTGCGGCTGGAGAACCTCCTGGACGGGCGCTTGAATCCCCGGTTTGCGGCGCTGAAGCTTCTGGAGGACGACGGGGGGCTCCTGGACGCGGCGGCGGAGAAGCTGGGCTTCGACCTCCGGGAGCACCCGGATATCAAGCCGGTCCTGGCGGAGAGCCGGCGGCGGCTTGCGGAGGCCGGCATTGACCGGCTGACGGACCGACTCATCGAGCGGGTCTACCGGTGCGCCGGGGAGATCTGCGCCCAATGCGTCTCGGGCACCACGGGGTACGACCGGCGGCAGCTGAGGCTGGACCGGCTCCTGACGCGGCGGCTCACGGGCATCCCGGTGATGCTCCTGCTCATGGCGCTCATCTTCTTTTTGACCCTCAAGGGGGCCAACGGGCCCTCCGACTGGCTCTACGCCCTCTTTGAGCGGCTGGGGGACGCCATGAGCCGGGGGCTCCGGGCGCTGGGCGCGCCCACGGCCCTCCACGACGCCCTGGTGCTGGGGGTGTGGCGGGTGCTGAGCTACGTGGTCAGCGTGATGCTCCCGCCCATGGCCATCTTCTTCCCCCTCTTTACCCTTCTGGAGGACCTGGGCTACCTGCCCCGGGTGGCCTTCGACCTGGACCACAGCTTCAAAAAGGCCGGGGCCTGCGGCAAGCAGTGCCTGACCATGGCCATGGGCCTGGGGTGCAACGCCGCCGGGGTGGTGGGGTGCCGGATCATCGACTCCAAGCGCGAGCGCCTCATCGCCACGGTGACCAACGCCCTGATGCCATGCAACGGGCGGTTTCCCATCCTCCTGTCCCTCATCACCGTCTTCATGGTGGGCGCCGGGGGCTGGGGGCGGTCCCTCCTGGCCGCCGGGGTGCTGACGCTCTTTATCGTGGCCGGCGTCGCCGCCACGCTCCTCCTGTCGCGGATCTTGAGCCGGACGCTTTTGAAGGGGGAGAGCTCGTCGCCCACCCTGGAGCTGCCGCCCTTCCGCGCCCCCAAGGTGGGGGAGGTGCTGGTGCGCTCCCTGCTGGACCGGACCCTCTTCGTCCTGGGCCGCGCCGCCGCCGTGGCCGCCCCGGCGGGCCTGCTCATCTGGCTGTGCGCCAATGTCAACGTGGGCGGGCAGTCGGTCCTGGGGCTTGTCACCGGTTTTCTCGACCCGGTGGGGCGGTTTCTGGGCATGGACGGCGTCATCCTGACGGCCTTCCTCCTGGGCCTGCCCGCCAACGAGACGGTGATCCCCATCCTCATCATGGCCTACACCGCCTCCGGCACCTTCACCGGCGGGGCGGGCCTGGAGGACCTGCGGGCCATGCTCACCCAAAACGGCTGGACCATCACCACCGCCGTCTGCACCTGCCTCTTCACCGTCATGCACTGGCCCTGCACCACCACCCTGCTCACCGTCAAAAAGGAAACGGGCAGCGTCAAGTGGACGGTTTTGGCCGCCCTCCTCCCCACCGCCCTGGGCGCGGCGCTCTGCGCGATCATCGCCGCCCTCGGGCGGGTGGTCGGCTGAATTTTAAAGCTTCGGGTTACTTGTATTATACCATAAATTAAGCAAATTGTCAAGTGTTTTTTAGTAAAATAATTGCAGGGACGGGTTATCGATACCGCTCTCACGTCCCACCCTCGCTCCCCCCCTGCCCCCCTCCTACGAGGAGGGGGCGAAAAAGGATGCGGCTTCGCCGCGGTTTTGGATTTGCCCGCTGCGGCGGGGACGGGGGCTCGAATCCCCCTGACCCCCTTTGCCCCAAAGGGGGTCAAAAAGGTTTGCGCCGCTTTGCGGCGCAATTTTTTAAACGCGGCGCGAAGCGCCGCAACCTTATTCTCCCGACCCCTTTTTCGGAAAAAGGGGTGCCGCCGCAGCGGCGGGGTATTCGAGCTCGTTGAGCGTCGCTGGGGCTTCCGGTAAACGAGACTTACAGCGTGCGGGCCGCCAAGAGAGGCGGCCCCTACAAGGTGTGTTTTTGGAACGGTTCCGATAAAACGAATCCGCCCCAATTATGCCGTAGGGGCCGCCACTCTTGGCGGCCCGTGTTTCAACGACCTCCGTGGTCACGTTTCCCGCACCCACCCCCGACACGCCAGCCCCTCCAAGGTCGGGGACAGCCGCGAAGCGGCAGGGGTGGTTCCGCTGCGGCGGGGACGACCCTTCCGGCGCTGCATGCCACTTCCGTCGTCCACCGTCCCCGTGGGGGATTTTTTGATTCATCGGGGGTTCTTTTCTTGGCGGGGATGAGAAAGCTCTTGCAATTTTGGGGAAAATGTGATACAATTAAGAGACTGCTATGATGGAGAAAAGTTACCAATTTCCGGGGTTTTTGTGGGAAAGGAAGAGAGGCATGGATTCACTGGATGAACTTTGGAAGAGCCTTCTGGAGCTGATGGGCCGGGAACTGACGCCGGTGGCGATCAATACGTGGTTCGACGAATGCCGGGTCCTGGAGATGACGGAATCCAGCCTTACTCTGCTTATCCCCTCGGACTTCAAGCGGGGCGTGGTGCGCTCGCGGTTCCTGCCGGCGGTGAAGAGCGCCCTTGCCGAGCTTTTTTCCGGGGACATGGAGGTCAAGCTGGTGGGGGAGGAGGCCGCCGAGGCCCCGGAAAAGCCGGCCTGGCAGGATCTGGACGAATATACCTTTGAAAAATTCGTGGTGGGGCCCTCCAACAAGTTCGCCCACGCCGCCAGTTTAGCGGTGGCGGAGGGGCAGACCAGGGATTATAACCCCCTTTTCATTTACGGCGACTCGGGGCTTGGCAAGACACACCTTCTCTACGCCATCCGGCACGAGGTGACCAGGCGCCACCCGGAATATTACGTGGTCTTCGTCCGGGGCGAGGACTTCATGAACGAGCTCATCGCCGCCATCCAGACCGGCAAGAACGTGGAGTTTCGGGAGAAATACCGCAGCGCGGATTTTCTTCTCATCGACGACATCCAGATCGTGGCCGGCAAGGCGTCCACCCAGGACGAGATGTTCCACACTTTCAATACTCTATACGAGGCCAAAAAGCAGATGGTCTTCACCTCGGACCGGCCGCCCTCCGAGATGCCCACCCTCACCGACCGCCTCCAGTCGCGGCTGGGCGGCGGGCTCCAGGCGGACATTCAGCCGCCGGATTTTGAGACGCGGGCGGCTATCGTGCGCAACAAGTCCAAGCGCCTGGGGCTGGTGCTCCCCAACGACGTGGTCAACTACATCGCGGAGAACATGACCAGCAACGTCCGCCAGCTGGAGGGGGCTGTTTTGAAGATCCGGGCCCAGCGGGACCTGATGAACGCGCCCATGACGGTGTCCATGGCCGCCAAGGCGCTGAAGGATATGTTCCGGGAGAAGACGGCCTATGTGCCCACGCCGGAGGACGTCATCCGGGAGACGGCCAAGTATTTCGGTATCTCGCCGGAGGACATCCGGGGCCAGCGCCGCACCCGCAACACGGCCCTGGCGCGCCACATCTCCATGTACGAGATCCGGATGCTCTCCAACCTCTCCCTCAACGACATCGGCGGGATCTTCGAAGGGCGGGACCACACCACGGTGCTCTCCTCCATCCAGAAGGTGGAGAAGAACATCCGGGACGACCCGGAATTTGCCCAGATGATCCGGGATATCACCTCCAACATCAACGCGGGCAAGTGAGTCGCCGGTTTTCAACAGAAGGTTTTGGGATTTGGGTGAAATATTGGTGGAAAAACGGGCGGCGGAAAAAGAATGGTGGAAAGACCGGGTGATTTTCCACTGAGTTCGTCTGACGGAGAATCCCTGAAAAACGGGAGAAAAGGTGTGTTTTCCACATAAATTGGACCTACGTCTAATTCTACTAAAAAAATAATCTGTCTTTCACTATCAGAGAAACGGGGAATCAAAGATGAAATTTTCCTGCGAGAAAAACGAGCTGTCCGCCGCCGTGACCATTGCCTCCCGGGCCGCCGCGGCCAAGAGCGTGGTGCCGAGTTTGGAGGGGCTGCTCATCGAGGCCGGGGAGGACCTGACCGTTACGGGGTATGACCTGAAGACGGGGATTCGGTCCGCCATCCGGGCGGACGTCACCGAGAAGGGGAGCGTGGTCATCAACGCCAAGCTCTTCGGGGACATCATCCGCAAGCTCCCGGACGACGTGGTCTACATGACGGTGAACGAGAAGTACAGCATCAATATCCGCTGCGCCATGGCGGAGTTCGACATCATGGGCATCTCCGCCGAGGAGTACCCGGAGCTGCCCAGCGTGGATTACCAGAATTCCGTTTATATGAAGGAGCGGGACATCAAGGCCATGATCGGGGAGACAAACTTTGCCGTCTCCGACAACGAGGCAAGGCCCATCCACACCGGCGCGCTCTTTGAGGTGGAAAACGAGGTGCTCACCGTGGTGGCCGTGGACGGCTTCCGGCTGGCCCTGCGGCGGGAGCGGGTGGCCAAGACGGATGTGGGCAAGATTTCCTTCGTAGTGCCGGGGACGGCCCTCAATGAGGTGGAGAAGATCGCCGGGGATTCCGAGGACCTTGTGAAGATCACCCTGGGGACGAAGCACGTGATGTTCACTTTAGGGCCCAATATGCTCATCTCCCGGCGGCTGGAGGGGGAGTTTTTAAATTACCGCAACTCCATCCCCCAGACCAGCAAATACAGCATCGAGGTCTCCCGCCGGGACCTCATCAGCACCGTGGAGCGGGTCAGCCTTATCATCAACGAGAAGTTCAAGAGCCCGGTGCGGTGTACCTTCGGCGACCGGGTGCTCAGCGTCTCCGCCGCCACGACCCTGGGCAAGGCCAACGACGAGTGCGGCGTGGAGGGAGACGGCGAGGGGCTGGAGATCGGCTTTAATAACAGGTATATTCTGGAGGCCCTGCGGGCCGCCCCTGCGGACACCGTGCGGCTCCAGCTCTCCACCAGCGTGTCCCCCTGCGTCATCGTCCCCACCGACGGGAGCAAGAATTTTCTTTACATGATCCTGCCCGTGAGGCTCAGAGCCAATGAAAATTAAGGTCAGGGTCGCCAAAAAGGAGCCGGAGAGCGTTTCCATCGCCACGGAGTATATCAAGCTCGACTCCTTTTTGAAGTTTGCCAACGCCTGCGAGTCCGGCGGCATGGCCAAGGCCCTCATCGAGGAGGGACGGGTCCGGGTCAACGGGGAGGTCTGCGCCATGCGGGGGAAGAAGCTGCGCCCCGGCGACACCGTGGAGATCCCCGGCGCGGCCTATACCGTGGCGGCGGAGGCATAATGGTCATCGATTCCATCCTCCTGCGGGGCTTTCGGAACTACGCCGACGCCCGCGCGGACTTTGACCGGGGCATCAACGTCATCTCCGGGCGCAACGCCCAGGGGAAGACCAACCTTCTGGAGGCGCTTTTTGTGCTGTGCGCGGGACGGAGCTTCCGGGCCCGGTCGGATAAGGAGCTCATGGGCTTCGACGCCCAGGAGACGCTTTTGCGCGCCGAGGGGCTGTCCGGGGACCGGGAAAAGCGGGCGGAGCTCATTCTGCGCCGGGGCCGCCGGCGGGAGATGCTGGTCAACGACGTGAAAATGAAGACGGCGCAGGCCTTCTCCGGCTCCTTCGCCGCCGTGCTTTTCTGCCCGGAGGACTTAAACCTCATCAAGGGCGGGGCCAGCGAGCGGCGGCGGCTCATGGACCTGTGCATCGGCCAGCTGCGGCCCCGATACGCAGAGCTCCTGCGGGCGTTCACCAAGGCCTGCGAGAGCAAGACGAGGCTGCTGAAGGACGCGGCCCAGGACACGTCTCTCCTGCCCCTGCTGGAGGAATATAACGAGCATCTCATCCGCCTGTCCGCGGGGCTCATCAGCTACCGGGCGGCGTTCATCGAAAAGCTGGCGCCGCTGTGCGCGGATATCCACGCCGAGTTTTCCGGCGGAGAGCGGCTTACGGTCCGGTATGCCACCGTCAAGACCATTGACGATCCCTTAAAGCCCGCCGCGGAGCTCATCGCGCCTTTGACGGAGCACCAGGCGCGGCATTTTGAGGCGGAGCTGGCCTCCGGCCTTGTGCTCACCGGCGCCCACAAGGACGACCTGGAGATCGAAATCGACGGCGCCAACGCCAGGACCTTCGCCTCCCAGGGCCAGACCCGCACGGTTGCGCTGAGTCTGAAGCTGGCCGAGCTGGAGCTTCACCGGCGGAGTTTAGGGGAGTACCCCCTTTTGCTGCTGGACGACGTCCTTTCGGAGCTGGACGAAAAGCGGCAGGACTTCATTCTCAACCGCATCGGCGGCGGGCAGGTCTTCATCACCTGCTGTGAGGACGAGAAGGTGGCCCGGCGCACCGGCGGCCGGGTCCTCACCGTGGAAAACGGGACGATCACCTGAGGAGGAACGCGCGTGTATCTGCATCTTGGGGCCGACAGCGTCATCCGGGAGGCAACGCTCATCGGCATTTTCGATTTGGACAACACCACCTCCTCCCGGATCACCCGGGCGTTTCTGGAACGGGCCCAGCGGGAGGGGCGGACCCACACCGTCTCCGACGACCTGCCCAGGGCCTTCGTGCTCACCGGAGACAGAGAGCGCTCCGACGTGTATCTGACGCTCCTCAGCTCCCAAACTCTTTTCAAAAGAGCCGCGGACGAGGAATTCATTTAAAATATTTAACGGAGGGAATCAATATGGCAAAGAAAATCGACGTAGACCCCATTGAGATCGTCTGGTCCGACCGGAAGCGCCACATGGGGATGCCTTTGAGCTTCACCAGATACAGACTCAGTGACGACCGGCTGTTCATTGAGGAGGGCTTTTTCAGCCTGAAGGGCGAGGAGGTCCTGCTCTACCGCATCCGGGATATCCAGCTGACCATGACCCTCTGGCAGAGGATCTTCGGCATGGGGACGGTCTGTATCTCCTCCTCCGACACCACGGCCCCCCATCTGGACCTCAAAAACGTCAAGTCCCCCAGGGACGTAAAGGAACTTCTCCACAAGATGGTGGAGAAGGCCAAGAAGGAGCGGCGGGTCCGGCCCATGGAGATGGTGGACGGCCGCAACGACGATGACGACGACGATTATGACGACGTCGACGACCTGGATAACTGATATATACTTTTTCCTGAGCTAGGAGGCTATCTTTTCATGGCAGAATTGGGCGAAAACGAGATCACCGGCAAGATCACCGAGGAATATGACGCCAGTCAGATCCAGGTGCTGGAGGGGCTGGAGGCGGTGCGCAAGCGCCCCGGTATGTATATCGGCTCCACCAGCTCCTCGGGATTGCACCATCTGGTGTACGAGATCGTGGACAACTCCATCGACGAGGCCCTGGCCGGCTACTGCGACCACATCAAGGTCATCATCAACCCCGGCAACACCATTACCGTGGTGGACAACGGACGCGGCATCCCCGTGGACATCCAGCCCCAGACGGGCAGGAGCGCCCTGGAGGTGGTCTTCACCGTCCTCCACGCCGGCGGCAAGTTCGGCGGCGGGGGCTACAAGGTCTCCGGAGGCCTCCACGGCGTGGGCGCCTCCGTGGTCAACGCCCTTTCCGAGTGGCTGGTGGTCCAGGTCCACAAGGACGGGAAAATTTACGAGATGAAGTTCTCCCGGGGCGATATCACCGAGCCCATTACCGTGGTGGGGACCACCGACCGCACCGGGACCACCGTCACCTTCAAGCCGGACCCGGAGATGTTTGACGACACGGTCTACGACTACGACATCCTCCACAAGCGGATGCAGGAGCAGGCGTTTCTCAACGCCGGCCTTCGTATCCGCATCGAGGACAACCGGGGCGAGGAGCTTGTCTTCGACGATATGCACTACGAGGGCGGCATCCGGGAGTTTGTGGAGTATTTAAACCAGCACAAGACACCCCTCACCCCCGACGTGGTCTTTATGTCCGGCGGGAAGGAGGACTCCATCGCCGAGATCGCCTTCCAGTATAACGACGGCTACAACGAGATGCTGGTCTCCTTTGCCAACAACATCCACACCCCCGAGGGCGGTATGCACGAGACGGGCTTTAAGACGGCCCTGACGCGGGTGCTCAACGCGTATGCCGCGAAGATCGGGCAATTGAAGAACGACGACAAGCTCTCCGGCGAGGACTGCCGGGAGGGGCTGACCTGCGTCATCTCCGTGAAGCTCACCAACGCCCAGTTCGAGGGCCAGACCAAGGCAAAGCTGGGCAACGCCGATATCCGCTCGCTGGTGGACTCCATCGTCTCCGAGCAGCTGGAGATCTACCTGGAGGAGAATCCGGCCTTCGGGAAGCTGGTCATCGACAAGGCCCTCACCGCCAACCGCGCCAGGGAGGCCGCCAAGAAGGCCAGGGAGTCCGTGCGGCGCAAGACGGGGCTGGAGTCCGGGCAGATGCCGGATAAGCTCCAGGACTGCAACGAGCGGGACCCCTCTCTGTGCGAGATCTACATCGTGGAGGGCGACTCCGCCGCCGGTTCGGCCATCCAGGGCCGGGATTCCCGGTTCCAGGCGATTTTGGCCATGTGGGGCAAGATGCTCAACGTTGAGAAGGCGCGGGCGGACAAAATTTACGGCAACGACAAGCTCTATCCCCTCATCGTGGCGCTGGGCGCCGGGATCGGGGAGGAATTCAACATCGACAAGCTCCGCTACCACAAGATCATCATCATGGCCGATGCCGATGTGGACGGCGCGCACATCCGCACGCTGCTGCTGAC
>CANQSD010000015.1 GCA_947626385.1 uncultured Oscillospiraceae bacterium
GCCCCAATTTGTTCCTCCGGCAGTATCTTCATTTCCCTCTTTTCCATCTTCGGCAGCTTGCACCCCTTGGCGGGATTCGTGAGGATTAGTCTCTCCGACACCGCTTGTTCGAGACAGTTGTTGAGCAGCATATGGACCCCGTGGATGACCCGGACGCTGAGGCCGTTGTCCTTATTCTCAATGTGCTTGTACCGCTGTACACGCCCGTTCTTGCGGAGATCGTTGTAAAACATCTGAATCTGCAGTGTGGTGAGCTTGTCCAACTTGATGCTGCCGATGCCGGGGATGATGTGATTGTTGATGTAGTTGAGGTAATATGCCTTCGTCTTTTCCCACAGCCTCGGCTCGGCGTAAATCTCATACCACAGCTTGATCCACGACTCCACCGTGAAGCTCCCTGCCCTCGTCATGTCGAGATTCTGGCTGTTTTCGATTGCTTGCTTCAACTTCTGTCGCACCTCTGCTTGCGTCTTGCCGAGGACGTTCTTTGTGATACGTTTGCCGGTGACGGGGTCGTGGCCAGCGGTGTATCGGCCCTTCCAGCGTCCATCGGAACGTTTTCGTATATTCCCTTCACCTTGTGCCCGTCTTTTTGCCATCCACGGCACCTCCTTCGATTTTGGTAACCACAACACATACCACACTTTCCGAGAAAAAGCTACTACTTTTTCTCAGAAACTTTTTGCCTGATCCAGAGAATAAAATCCTCTTTCGGCACGATGATTCTGCTGCCAATGTTCATTGCCGGGAAGCCCTCGCTTTTGACCAGCTCATACGCCCCGGCTCTGGATATTCCAAGTACCGCCGACACGTCCTGCACCGACAGCATCAGGGGTAAATCGTCATAGGTCTTGAATTGCTTTTCCATGATTTCACCTCTTTCCGAAGGGCTTTATATTTGTTGCTTATTCGTATTATTGTACATTTCCCCCGCAGATTTTGAAGGGGGTGGGGGTCACATACTGAACCCCTGCATCTGCATGTCCTCGTGGTCGTCGGGCTTGTGGCCCATGGCGAGACGTTTATCCATGAGCTCGCGGCGACGCTTGCGGTCGATGCCGAAGACGGGGCCGTGGGACGCCTGTTCTGTGTTGTCCCGGATGACGCGGCTCAAGTGGTAGAGCAGCCGTGTGACACATGTGGCGACGGTAGGCGAGGTGTGTTGGTCGAGGGCACGTTGAGCGTGGGGGTTGCCGTATGAGGCAGATTCGCGCAGCCAGTAATTTGCGCGCCCTGGATTGCTGTCGTAGAGGAACTTGCCTAACATGTACATGGCGTTGGAGTTCTCGGCTTCAGCGGCTTGAGTGAAATATGACTCTGCCTGCTGCTTGTCGCCGATTTTCAGGTACGCCTTCCCCAGCTCGTAGGTCGCATAGGTGTTGCCATTCTTGGCGGCGGTTTGGAGCCAACGGAGACCGACGTCCCGGTCGTGTACCTCCGGGTCGTCAGAGAGGAGGAGCTTTCCGAGGGCGTACTGTGCCGGGACGTAACCTTGCTTTGCTGACCGAGTAAACCACTCCCTCGCTTTCAACGCATCCGGCATGAGCAGACCACCGTCACGGTAGAGGACGCCCAGCACGTACTGTGACGATGGTTCGCCATCCTCGGCGTACTGCCGTTCCCTCTCCACCGCCTTGTCGCGCTCGTCGAGGGGTGCTGTCTCATCCAGAAAGTATGTGTTGATGTAACTTTGCTCCCGCCAGTCGCACTCGTCCACCGGGCCAGCGGGTACTTCCTCAACGGTCACCTCACCGAGCCGCAGACGTTCCGCCTCCTGGATGACCGCGTTCTTCACGGAGCGGAATTCTTTCTGCTCTGAGAGGCGCAGACGCTTCCGACGTTCATCTTTGTAGTAGCTGTCTACCTCCGCTTCCAGGTCGAGCCACTTCGCGTAGCATTCGTGTACCGCTGGAACAGTTTCAAGCTCGTCCACGATTCTGTCCACCTTGTCCTTGAGATTCTTCTTGAGATAGCCGTAGGACTTCTTTCCCTTGACCGCGCCCAGCTCCATGGACAGCTCCATCATCATCGGCACCGTTTGAGGGCAGGTACACAAGCCGTCGCGGATCTCACCGACCAGCTCATGTAGTGATTGCCGTACCTCGTTGACCAGCTCATCCCGCATTTCGGACTTCCGCTCGTAGGCGTGCAGCAGCTCCTGCTTGAAGATGTCGTTGACCAGCCCGGACTTGATTTTCCGTATCCCATCACGACTTAGGTAGCCCCCGCCGCTTGCCGACCACGCCATCATGTGGACGTGGGGGTGGTTGCCCTCGTTGTGGAAGGCGGCGTACCAGCGGAAGTCGCCCGGCGCTATCTGCATGGCCTCGGCGATGTCGTTGCGGTGCGCGCGGAGGAGGTTGCGCCAGGTTGAGGCGTTGTCGTAGCCCAGTCTCTCTGCATCTTTGCGCTTCAGAGAGATGATGTGGGTCCACACGTTTCCGGTGACGGACTCCATTTCTGCGATTGCCACGTCGAGATCCACGTCATCTTCGTCACCGAATAGGCCATGCGTACCCAGCTTCTCCACTCGCGGACGGGTGGCGATGTACTTCATGTAGACATCGGAGCGTTGAGCAGTATCCCAGTTTGTTTCGAGCGTAGACGAGATATAGGCGGAGGCTTTCGCCCGCGTGGGCGACTTGTTGTACCCGGCGTACTCATCCGACTTTGTTGATGCCGGGAAGTCGTGAGCCAGCTTTTGCACGAGCTCCACCTGTTTCTTCGTGGGAGGCCGTGCAGCAGGCAGCCTCTCAACATTTTCTCGCGTCGCGATGTACCTCATGTACTTCCCAGCGCCTCCGGCTTTGATGTCCGGTGACTTGAGAATCAGCCCTGCCATTCAGCTTCGTCACTCTCCCTCGCCGCGTTCGCCAGTGACACGCGGCCGCTGGTCTGCTTCACGTTCTTCACGCTGTCGGAGCGGAGCTTGCGAAGATAGCTAGGGTCGAGATCGTACTCGCCAGCGATAATCTGCACCAGCATATCCAGCTCCACCAAGTTGTTGAACTGCAGAGCCGAGAGCCTGTCTTCCAACATACCCAGCCTGCCGTCGATGGCGCTTGTCACCGACACCGGCAGCGTGGACATGTCCCGCGCCAGCAGGTGGTCGATGTAGAACTGGACTGCGTGCTCCAGAAATTCATTTCGCGTCCGGCTGCCGTCGCTGTCCATGATGAGGTCGATTTCCCGCTTCATCTGCGGCGTTACCCGAAACGCGATTTGTTCCTTGTCCTTGCCCATAAGTCCTCCTTAGATATTGCATTTTTCCTTGTCTCCGTAAGCCTTTCAGCCTTGAGATGTCACGAGGCCACTTTTCACCTCAAAAAGATGTCACTTCCGTCCCCCCCGAAACTGCCTGCACTGCGGGCAGAAGTGGGGCAACCGACGCTGGTTGTGATGTCGGTTGTTTATCCTGCTTCTCGTTTTTCCTCCCCTCTGAGGTCGGAAAAGGCTCGAAAAACGCCTCACGCAGGGCTGGGTTTGTCTGATGTGTAAGCGCCCCATGTAGAGCCCAAGAACCGCACACGCCTCCACACACGCTCTCACGGCGGAGGTTGTGGAGACGTGGTGCTTTCAACCTGCCTATACCTCTTTGCGGGCGCAGCGGTGTTCTTCACCGGCGGGAGGTCGAGGATGTAATACGTGTTGTTCGTCTGCCTGCTCCGGCCATCTTGCCAATCCTCATAGGTCGTCACCCTGCGGGTGAACCGCTTCTTGACGAGAGCCGTGACCGCCTTCCTCGCGGTGTTCTCTGAGCAGTTGCAGTTGACCGCAATCTTGCCCATGCTCGGCCAGCAGACGCCTTTCTGACCTGCGCAGCAGACGAGGTAGTTGTAGACCATGAACTCCGCTGGCGTCAGGTCGTAGTGGAAAATGGCGTTGCTCATTTGGTAGAAGCGTTCTCCAAGTACCATGTGTGTATCCTCCTTTCAAAAAAAAATGTACGCTCGCTATTGACTATCTGCCCGTATTAGTGTATAGTCTATTTGAGATGGGGCTATCTTAACACGCAGTTTTGAGTTTGTCAATACTGGTTATCTTGTTTATAGTCTATTTTTGAGGGGGTTTCTCACATGGATTTTACTTCGATGACTTTTCCGCTTACCATTGATGTCTCAGGCACTCAGTATTGGATCGGTGACGAGGGACCGTACAAGTTAGGCATGGCGGCAACGGAGTTTCTGGCAGATGAGGATATCGCTAACGGTTCTCTCAGAGAGGAATTGGAGAATTGCCTGAGAGTTTTTAACGGAGTGTTCCACTCTTTTGTAGATTCCTTTACCGGAACTCAGGAACAAATGAACAGGTTCATGCAGAACTCTGTTTTATGTACTGTCGGCTACGGGTACCATGCCGTCCCCGGCAGCATCTACCTTGTGGAGCGGTACACCTTTACCTCTCTGTGGGACTTCCTCCTTGTGGAACTGGGTAAGGGTATCTTCTACGGCAACTCGCCGCGTCAGTGCAGGCTTTGCGGGAGGTGGTACTTCCACGAGAAGGGTGACCGGACAATCTACTGTAAGCGCGTCGCTCCTGGTGAGACAGAGCGCACATGCCGGGAGGTGGGAGCGCGGGCGGTGTTCGAGAAGAAAATCCAGGACGAGGAAGCCTGGAAGATCTACAAGCGCGCATACAAAAAATACTACGCCCGGCTCATGAAAGGCACCACGACCCAGGAGGAGTTCAAGGCTTGGGCGGACGAGGCCGCGGCGGAGAGGGATAAGGCGATTAGGCAGTTGCAGAGGGGAAACATCAGTGAGGTCTTGACGGCAGAGATATTCAGGGAGTTGAGGGAGAGGTTGAACAGGAAATAGAGTTGAAACGCACCCCCCGCCTGGAGCCGTGACGCTCCGGGCGGGGTCATACACAATATTTTTGCAGACCACGCATGTACAGCAGCCGCTTTAATTTTTGCGGAAGAATATTGAGGAACCATCTATGACTACTCCACACCGTCAGCAGAACCGCATTCTGCCGGAGGCAGAGTGTAGGATTGGTTTTTCGAATCCACCGTTAAGCAGAAAATCATCGAGTTTTCATAGTTCAACTTCGATCCGCGTGTGCATCGTCGACGTCATCCTGACCGACTTCAAAAGCATAACGTCTTCGTAGGTATCCGCCAGAAAATGAGATTTCTGAAAATCATTCCCGCCACATAAAAACGCCGGGAGCCAACATGAGTCAGCTCCCGGACGTTTTTTTGTTAAGGATATGTAGATGTTGCCCTCAATCCATGAACGCGTCAAACTCCTCAATGCGGTCGAGCCAGTCTAATTCTTTCTTCTTTGCTTTGCTGTCAGCAACAACTGCCTTCGGATCACGCTTGAGAATCTCGGCCTTCATCTTTCTCTGCTTGGATTTAGAGGTGGGCACGACCTTCGTACCGCCGTACCAGATAGGGACGGTTTTATGGGTGATGCCGATGGTGAGTTCCTTTTTGGAGAACATATGATGCCTCCTTGTCTGCTAAACTAAGTGACTCATCGAAGCAATAATCAGGCGTATCAGATCGTAATGAAAAGTCCGCGAAGAAGAGACGGAATTGCAGGAGTTGCATGAGCCGGGCAAAGCCCCCGGCCGAAGAACTGGATACACCGTACAGGACCAGCGGGGACTCGTACCACCTGAAGGAATTCCTGAAAAGGTTCAAATAGTATTTGCAGGCGGACGGATATGCCAGGGACAAGGCCTGGAGAACGTGGAGCATGTGAGAGGCTGGCCCATGCCCGGAGAAGGTCAGACGAGACTACGAAAGCCATGACAAAGAGTAAACACGCTCCCACGGCAGAACAGGCAACTACGACACCACCGAGAGACCAAGTGCCTCTCGGTGGTGCCGTAGTTGAATACTGGTTGTTGCTTTTTTTACTTGTCCATGGACTCAATGTATTCGCATATCCTGTGGGTTAATGTTGCCAGCTCGGCACGGGTGTTGAAGGTGGTGGGGGCCATGCTGTTGTTTTCATCAACGCCGTTGAAAATGCCTCGGGCAAACAGAAACTTAAATGCCTCCGCCTCTCTGGGCGTCATTTTATCCATATCGGGGAAATCTTTGACTGCCAGCGTCTCGGACGTGTCGCCTACCACATCGATCAGGAACTTATGAATCAAAATCGCCATATCGGCACGGGAGATTTCGGAATCCGGCGTGAAAGCATCCGGGACGAGGCCGTTTTCTATGGCCCAAAGCGCTGGGGCGGTGTACCACATTCCCGTGGGGATATTGCCCTGGGATTCTGCGTAGGCCGCCAAATCGACCTTTGCAACCCTAGCCAGGACCGTAACCGCCATTGCCAAGCTTGTCTTGCCCTCGGGCGCATATTTGCTGTTGCCGACGCCATTCAATAATCCTTCCTCATATGCCCAAAGGACATCCTCATAAAACCAGTTGTCCTGAACAACATCAGTATATACAGGCTCTGCGGGCTCAGTCGGCTCGGGTTCGGTGGGCCTGGGTTCAGTGGGCCTGGGTTCAGTGGGCCTGGGTTCAGTGGGCTGGGGCTCAGTCGGTTGCGGTGGAGGAGTGGGCTGGCTTATGTCGAGCGTGTAGTTCTGGGTGGAGACGTTCATTTGGCCATTCTTGTCTCCTCCGGAACGGAACTCGGCGGAGATGGTGTGCTCGCCGTCGTCGTCCTCACCGATGGTCTGGGAGTCGATGGTGATGACCGTGCTGCCTTCGGTCTTTTCATAGTCCTCGCCCTCAATGAGCAGCTTGCCGTCCTTGTAGATATTCATAAACTCGTCAAGCGCGCCGTTGGAGTGGAACACGAAGGTCTGATTCAGGGAGGTGACGTTTTCAGGAATCTTCTCGGTCAGCTCGTAGCCGGCGGTGGTCGCCGATTCGACGTTTTCCTTTGTGTTGTCGGCGATGTGAATGGTGTACTCGTGGGTGTCGAACTCTTCCGCGTTACCGGCATAGGAGGCTTTCACCGTGAAGGTGAACTCGCCAGTCTGGGTGGGAACGCCGTACAGCTCGCCATTGGGCTTCATTCTCACGCCGTTAGGCAGGCTGCCTTCGGAAATCTCAAAGCGGATGTCATTGGAGTCATACATGTTGTTGGTCTGGATGAGGCTTGAATAATGGACGAATTTGACGCCGTCCTTCGCGGTCTCCGTCGTGATCTTGGGCACACGGGACAGACCGGTGAGCCGGATTTTGACGGGCTCCACGCCGTCGGCGCTGATGGTCAGGGTGCCCTTGATCTCGCCCTTGCTGTTGGGGTCAGGCAGGAGCCTGATCTTCGCGACGCTCTGGTTCGTGCCGGAACTGCCGTAGAAGTTGGGCCGGTTCCCCTCCGCGTCTACAAATCGGCTGTCTGTGGTGACGAAGGGCGCGAGGGTGGCGGCGGAGCCATCCCTTACGGTCCAGTAGTCGTCCAGAATCACGTTCTCGGCGTCTTCGCTCAGCTCCACCTTGATCCCGGTGAGCGGCTCATTGCCTATATTGGCGATGAAGATGTCGTGATGGTAGCTGTAGTAGCTGGAGAAGAAAACCTCCCTGACGGGCAGTTCGCTCTCGGTTCCGTTCTCCGTTCCGGCGTCCTCGGTCTCACCGGTACCCGGATCGGTCTCGCCGGCGTCGGGGGTCTCGCTGTCGGGATCGCCGTTCAGTCCGTTGACAAAGAGCGCGGGGCCTTCCTGCTGGGTCAGGAACGTCACCCAGTAGTTTTTCAGCTTCACCCCGTTCTCCGCAGAGGCGGAATAGGGGATTGCAACGCCGTTTTTGAAGGCGACCTTGGATTCGCCGCTGGTCTGGGGTTCCGCCGAACCGCCGTCAAGGCTTGCGAAGACCTTGACATTGTTGCCGGTATAGAAGCTCGGCGTGATCTCCGTCCCCTCCGCTACGGGTTCGCCGTAGTAGTCCAAAAGCAGGACCGTCTGGAAACCGTTGTAGTAGTAGGAGTCGCTGTCGTAGGGCATGACGTAGTATCTTTGCCCGGTTACGCCGCTGACGCGGAAATAGGTGTCCTGCGACTCCGGCCTCGGGGCTGCGGGAACATCATGGTTCTCAACAGGGCCGGAATAGGCGACGGCCTTTACCGCATATTTATAAACGCTATAAGGTTCATCCTCTTCGGCGTCCTTATCGCGGTAAAAGACGGTGAATGTGACGCCATTGCTGAAGTCGGCCTTGTAACCGCCGCTGTAGGCCTCAGAAAACAGCTGGTCGGTAATATCCACAAGTCCGTCCGCCTCGGCCTGTTCGAGCGAGTCAACGTTGGCGGCAAAGGAACCAGCTACGTAATCCTTCACTTCTTCTTTGTTCGCGATGGTCCCGTTTTTAAAGAACGTTGCATTATGATAATATTCCCCATCTGCCGGGTAACCGTTGTCAAGCTCAACGATGCATGTAAAAGACATAAGCGGATCGGGATCACTATAATCATATTTATAGGTGTATGTTGCATCTGTGCGTCTACCTGATTCTTCCGCATAGAGCCAGGGACTTCCGCTCACTGAAAAGCTTGTCTCATAGATCCGAAGTCCCATCGGGATCGTTTGGATTTCCTCGCCTTCCGCGTTCTTAAAAACAGCCGTCAGCTCTAAATAGTCCCCATAACTGTCCAAATCATCCCTGTCGCTCCAGGATTCGTCAAAGAAGGGATATCCGCCGTCCTTGGACATATCCTCCTGGTTCCATATCCGGTCCGTGATCTTTTCAGCGCCGGCATCCACGGCCTCCTTTTCGGACTCATACTGGCCTAAGTAGAAATCGACGGTCAGGTCGTCCCTGCTCTCGTACGCGAAATCGAACGCCAGCCCGATCATCAGCTTTCCTGAAAAGATCTCCTCCGACTTCAGATTTGTGTAGGTTTGGCTGAGGTGCCCTTTTTCATCATCATAATTGTAAAGGTACAGAGACTCCTCACTTGCATCCAGCGCGTTCGATCTGCTTTCGTCCTCATTGATGAAATATGCCTGCATCTTCAGAAGACCGGAGAGCGATCTCGCAGGGGTAACGCTAGCGCTTACGTCATATTTCACATTGGTTTTATCGAACTGGTCGCCGGAACCCACGATCACCGAAAAATCGACATTGCTGCTGTAGTCGCTATCCGGCGTCAGATCGACCGTCTGCCCCGAAAGGATCTCATAGTCGTCCGAATCATAGCCTTTGGCGAAGGCAACGACCTTGTCGCTTTCAATCTCGTAGGTGCTCCCGCTGAAGACCGTGGACAGATTCACCTCCTTGAGCTCCGCCGGAAGGAGACTGGTGAGATCCACACTGTACAGCGTATGATGCTCGATCGGTAGCATGGACATGGGCATGATGCCGTGGTTGTCGGTAAACTCCTTCGCCTCAGGGTACACGGGGACATACTTCCCGCCCACAGTGAGGCCAATCTGCGTCAACGCGTTGGGGTTGGAGACGCCGGAGACAACGCGGAACTCATGTCCGCCCACGGTCACCGTGTCCTCAGGTGTCAAGAACCAGCGGCTCTCACTGATGCCGTCCAGGGTGAACTGGATCTCATAGGGGAAGAAGGCGTCGTCCTCCAGCTCAATGGTGAAGCTGCCGTCCTCCTCAAAGGGGCATCCCGCCGTTCCCACAGTGACGGGGCTGTCCAGCAGGTTGTAGGTAACGGTATCGGCTTCCTCTGCCAACGCCGCTGGGACCAGTGAGACAAGCATCAACGCCGCCATTGCCAGTGCCAACAGTTTTTTCATCTTGTTTTTTCCTCCTCAATTAATTGATTTGCCATGGTTTTTAGCTCCTCCACGGAGAATATACGGCTTTGCCGCAGAGTGCCCATTTGGTCGTCAAAAATCACAGTCCCGTCCTCCAGCACGTCGCACAGGTTGGGCAGTCGGGCCAACAGCTGAAAGTCATTGTCAAACAAAAGTCCGTAGCGCCCGCCGTTCGTCTCCAGCATATCCGCGATGACGTATTCTCCCATCTCGTACACATACGCCACGTAGGCGTCCTCGGCAAGGCGGTACTTCTCCTCGCCGGACTTGACATCGTAAAACACGCTCTCGCCATGGAGCGGCGCCACCACGCGGTAGTGGGCCGTAATAAATTCCTGGTCCAGCGTTTTATCGTGGGGTTCCACGGTATACTCCCTCATAAGGGAGCCGTCCTTCGCAGAATAGGCCAGCACGTGCCCGTCGTTATAGAACACCTCCAGAAAGCCTCCGCCTTCACTCCGCCGGTACTGCTGGTCGTAGACCTCCCTGGAATCAGGGAGCTCCACAGCGGCAATTTGTTCGCCCTCTATGGAGAAGAGGGCGAAGCTGTCGTAGCGGAATAGCATCACGGTGCTTCTGTCCGTGCTTATGCGCGCCTCTGTGTGGGGGGTATCCCCGGAATAGTGGAAGATTGCCGATCCTGCTTGATCGTCAAAAGCGAAAATCCTTACCCATGGTGTGTCATAGCCGGAGGCAACGGCACATCCACCCTCCAGATCTATAAGGTCGTCGGCACCGGTCTTTTCCAGGGCGTTCAGCAGATTTGCTTCCGGCCCGTAGAAGGAAAGGAGGCCATCCTCGGTCACCACCGCCGCAGCTTCGCCGCTGACGGAAAACCGGGTGATATATTGGTTGGTGTAGGCCACTTCTCTCTGGTCGCCTGTTTCTGGGTCGATGTTGACCAGAATATTTTGATTGCTGAGATAGATCCCTGTCCCATCCGCCTGGACATGGAAAGGGCTTCGGGAGGAGAAGCCTCCGGTTTGAGCGGCCTTTCTCACGTCAATCACCGCGAAAACGTGGCTGTCCTCCGAGGAGGCGGAGAACGCCAAGTACTTGCCGTAAAAGCCGCCTTCAAAGCGCGTAAAGGTGGAATTTTCATAAACGGTGATGTCCCTGTTCCTGTCCACCAGATCGTAGATGGCCAAATTGCCCGACGCGCTCACCGCCAACGCGCTCCCGTCGATATTGAGGGCCAGCAGCTCGTTTTCCGGATCGATGTAGACATCATTTGCCACGACATTTTGCCCTTTTTTAAGCTCCACAGTCATCTTGAGCTCTCCATTGGTCACGGAATAGACGCGCACTAGGGGTTCGTTCTTATATATGGCGGCGACGGTCGTGCCGTCCTCGCTGAGCGCAATGGCTGTTGCCGGTCCGGCCGACCAAAGCTGGGTATTTCCGGACAGATCGTAGCAGACAAGTCCCTCGGGCCCGGCGTAAATCAGCGTATCGGAGCCGGAAAACACCACATCCCCCAGTGCCGACGCAATGGCCGGCAGGGAAATCAGCGCCTGCCCCGTGAATGTATCGAAAACCGTTACGCTGCCTCCCCACAAGACAGCGGCGCGCTCGCCGTTTTTCGTGAGCTTCACCTTTGATGGCTGCTCGGGCAGATCCAGCCGCCATTGCGATACAAACCCGGAGGACAGCTCGTACACACCGAGGGCGTCCGTCAGCGCGAGCTGTGCCTGATCGTTATACGGCGTATCCAACTCCAGGGCCTCCAAGGCAGTCTCGATTGCCCCATGCCGGTCGCCTGCCGTCAGGGCATTTCTGGAGGAATCCACCAGTTCCAGAGCTTGGTTGGCTCTTTCCTCCAGCTCCCGGCGGTGTCTTTCCTCCTCCTCCGCCTTCTGGGCATCCAACTTGGCCTTTTCCTCCGCCCGGCGAGCTTCCTCCTCGGCAAGCCGCGCCTGTCTCTCTTCCTCCCGCATACCGCGCTGGCCCACGAACGTCATAATACCGCCTGCGAGGAAGACGCACACCAGCGCCACAGTGGTGGCTCTCGTCCGCCTTCTATGTCTGACGGACCTGGGGTCCCTGTCGTGAATGGCCCGAAAGTCCTCCAACATATCCCGCGCCGTCTGATAGCGATCATCGGGGTTCGGCGCCATGGCCCGCTCTATGATTCGGGCCACGGCGGGGCTTACGTCAAAGGAGGAAATGGGCTTGACTTTGTTGGCGTCTTGGTCCGGCCGATTCCCGGTGAGTAGATGATAGAGCGTAGCGCCGAGGCTGTATATATCGGACCTCACATCCAGAAGTACGCTTTTTTTCGAGGAGCTGTACGACAGCCCCGAACCGTTGTTCGAGGACGGCTCGCCGCGCTTGGGAACAACGGTCTCGGCCCCAATCTGCGTCACCTGTGTGGTTGCGTCCTTGTCCAGCTGTGTTGCTTCCACGCCGCTGTAATCAATGCCATAGTGCTCCGGCGAGGCGTATCCCCGGCTGAGGCCCACGCGCACGGCGCCTTCCTCGCCAAGCGCCAGGGCAATGTTGAAGTCAATAAGGCGAATGTCCCCCTGGGGGGTCAGCATCACGTTGGCCGGTTTGATGTCGCTGTGCAGGATGCCATGGGGCGGCCTACCGTGAAGATAGACCAACGCCTGTAAGAGCTGGTCCGCCCATTTGATCACGTCCGCCTGGCGGAATTTTTCCCCGCGCTTCAGGGGCCTGTCCAAGCTTTCCCCCTCTATGTAGTCCATGACCGTATAAACGGTGTCGTTTTCCACGAAGAAGTCATACACCTGGGGAATATACGTGTGGCTTAAGTTTTTGAGCGCATCCACCTCCCGGCGGAGCACCTCCGGCTTCGCTTTCAGCGTCCTCTTGTCCGCCTTGAGGACCACAAGTTTTCCCAGTCGCAGATGCTTTGCCAAATAGACGTTCCCGCCGCCGCCGGAACCGATCTGGCGCACGATCTCATACGTGTTGAAGATAATCTGTGTCATTGATACTTGCCCCCGGCTCAACCACGCTTTTCCCCAAATTCTTCGTTCAGTTTAGCCTTTAATCGTTTGCCAGTCACAAAAAAAACCACAAGCGAAACGGCGCCGTACAGGGTTGCCGCGCCCATGAGGGCAATCCCGGCGTACAGCAATATCACATTCATTCCTAATCCTCCCACATGTAGTCCGCGCCGGCGGTACCGAAGGAGACCCGGCATCCCCGTGTGAGCGTATACGGAATGTTCGGTGTGAGCTTTGTCCCGTCCACAAACGTGCCTGCCATGGAATTGAGGTCAACGATAGTGTATGTTCCGTTTTGATCGCGCTCAACGACGGCGTGATGGCGGCTCACCGCCCTGGTCTTTGCGTCAAATTCAAAGCTGTTCTGCTTGACCCCCACCTTGATATTGAACCGTCCGATGGTAAAAATTCCCTGCGTCTCGATGCTCACCTCGATGAAGGAAGGCAGGGGCCCGCTCCCGATGAGCCGGAAACCGACGAGGCTGTCCACCTCCGTCTCATTGTCCTTCTCGTCCGCTTCTTTTTTCGGAACATATTTCGGCACAAAGCTCTTCACATCCGGCTTGCCTATCTCCGGAGCGGGGGTCCCCACAGGTCCATGATCAAGGGCCGCGCCGTCCACGATTTCGTTCTCCGCGCTTTTCTTGTTGAAGAAATTAAAGCCCTTCTTCTTGCCCGCCTTCTTCTCGCCGGTTGGCTTTTCTTTTTTCTTGGATGGCTTTCCCTCATCCAGGTCGATGGAGATGTCTCCTTCCATGCCTCTGCCGTGTTCAACACCCTTTTTCGGGGCAGGCGGCGTATAGGCCGTTTCCTTCGGTGGAAGGGGTGTTTCAATCTTCGGCTTTTCGGAGACATCAGCCGGCCTTATTGCTATTTCCGGGGAGGGGTGTTTGCTTACAAAAAGCGCCTTCTTCTGCGCTGCGCCGCCCTTCAGCATCTTCAAAAAATCTCCCGGCCGGATATCCTGCATGATTGCCCGGAGGACCTTGTTCTCCAGGTCCAGGTCTTCCACGGGGTTTCGCTGCGCGATCTCTCGGATCATCTGCTTCAGAGCGTCGTTCCCCACGCATTCGGCCTTCGACGGTACATAGATGTAGTTGACGGTATGGTCATCTCCGCTGATGAAGATATTCTCCGTCTCCAGCACAAAGGAGGAGGGCTTCAAAAACCAGTCGCCGCAATCGAGTATCGGCTGGAGGAGGCTGTTCCAAAGCTCCACGTAATCATTTGGCGTGCGGCGTCCGAATCTGTAATGGAACCTGGTGTGATTGCCCAACTGATAGATGCATTCGATCTGCCCGTCAACACTTCTATGTCGAAACGGGATGATAAAGCTGGGGCAGTCCTTCTCAATGGTGTATAACGCCTTTTTGTCTAAATCCTCCTCCGGGAAACGGATCACCAGGCACGCGCCGGCCGACAAATCATTTTTACTTTGAATGTTGTAGATCATATGCCTTACCCCTCTCCATATTCAAGAAGTGTTATGAATTGCCAACCGTCTTCAGTTTTGACTGCGGCACTTCCGCCCGAAAAGCTTCTGGCGTCCAGGAAAGCCGGCTCGATGGCCATTTCTCCCTGAAGGCTCACATAGCCCCACAGGCTGTCTTGCTTGACGGCCGCCAGGTGCTGTCCAAAGGAGCGTGCATCCTCAAATCGAAAGTCGATCTTCACATTGCCGTCCGTGTCGATGAACCCCCACTTGCCGCTGCTCTTTACCGCCGCCCATCCGTCGGCAAAGGGCCGCGCGTCCTCGTAGGTCCCAATTTGGCGGCCTTCTGCCAGAAGGGTCACTGTGCCGTCCGCCTGCCTGACAAATACGGCGTTTTGGCAAAAGCTCCGCCCCAGCTCGTCAGTAACGATTCCGTCGTAGCTGGGTCCAAAGAGCCACGTCGTTCCGTCCACGGCTACAAGGCCCCATTTTCCATCCGCCTTGGCTGCCGCATAGCCGTCGGAATACATGCCCAGCTCCTCAAAACTTATGCCGGAGATGCCAAAGGACCCATTGGCGAGGACGTATGCCCCATCCGTCAGAAAGGCCAGCCTGTCCTGCGCCAGATTGCTAAAGCCGTCCGCCTCGCCGTGGAACAGGGCAATCCTCTCATTGGCACCGTTCACGGCGGAGATGACCCCGTCCTTGAGGACAATGAACCTGTCCCCGCCCCAAGTGCTGACGCTGTCGTACTCGCAGGGGAGGATCTGTCCGCCAGAAGCGGTGGCGACACCCCATTTGCCGCCTCTCATCACCTGTATTGCCCCCTGAAAGGGCGCCGTCACGTCCTCATAATCGGTGACGTTCATGGAATATGCGTATCGGACGCTCTCATAGAGCTTGGTAAGCTCCTCCCCGCCTGTACGGGCGATGCCGTCCTTCAGGACGGCGAGGCCCATGGCGAAGTCCGGCTTTGCCAGATAATACTCCGCAACTTCGGAAAACAGTTCCACACCGGCATTCTCACGGGCCATCTGCTTATCCAGTAACTGCTCGTATTTGCTCCTGTAATCGCCCTTGGAAAGCTCGTGCGTATAGATCTCCTTCAGCTTTTCCTCCACATATGGTGTGTACTCGGCGTCATACGCTGCGGCCTCCTCCAGGAGCGGGACGGAATATACATAAATATCATCCGCCAGATAGGCCTCGGCGCGTTCTATGAGTTCCTTCTGCTTCTCCGCGTCAGACTTGCCTGTCAGCGCCAGAAGCCAAGAGGTCCCCAGCAGCAGTAAGCACCCCACAATCAACAAAATACGCGCTTTGATCTTCACGTTGTACCCCCTATTGGAAGAATAGTGTCAGGACCATCCCTGCGAACAGGAACGGAACAAGCGGAAAGGAATCCTTCCTCCCCATTTTTTTGAATAAAATCAGGATCCCAGCCATTATGGCGGCCAAAACCGATCCGTAAAGCATGGTGGGGAGCACGCCGTTATAGCCCAGGTACAGCCCTGAGACGGCCATCAGCTTCACGTCCCCGCCGCCCAATCCGCCGCGGGAGGTATAATAGACCGCCAGGAAAACGACGGCGGCAATACCGAACCCTACAAGGCCGCTGACGAGCAGTACCAGAGCATCCTCCGTCCTCATAAAAAGCTGGGGCAGCATGATGAGCAGCCACGCCAACAGTTCCAACCCCACGAGTCGGTTCGGTACGATTTTTTCCCGTATGTCTGTGACGGAAGCCGCATAAACAAAGCTCAACAGCACCGCCCGCATAAGCATCCGCGTGCCGTCAAGATTTTGGCGTTTTACGAGAACGAACACCGCCAGCAGCACCGGCAAGCCGGCATACGGGAGGAGCTTTTTCATTTTATCATCTTTCATTTGCTGTATCCCGTTCCGGCCCCGTTGAGCCAGGCCTTCGTGATGACCTCCTGCGTGACCTTAATCTTATGGAAGGGCAGCGGCAGGGCACCGAAGGTGTAATCGATCTCGTACGTGACGATAATCCTGACATCGCCGTCCTTCGTCAGCAGCTTACTGTCGGTGTTCTTTTCGGCGTTTAGGTCAAAGGTATCCACCACCGCGAAGGTGAGCCCGTCGATGCCTTTCGTCACTCCATAGGACTTCAGGTAGGTATCGCCGTCCATCTGGTCGTTGGCGAGATACCTGATCATCAGCTTCCGCAAAAGCCACTGGAAGCCCTGACTTCCGATCTCGTCAATCCCGTAATTCATGAAATCCTGCAGGAGCTCCTTCGGGTCCGAGTCGGCCAGATTCTGTCCCTGCTCCCAGAACCCCTTGCCCGCCTCCGCCAGGCTCTTGCCAGCCTCGAAGGTCTTTTCAAAATCACCCGGATTGGCGTTGGAAAAATCATCCACAGCGTCCAGGACCCCCTTTAAGTTCTCCTTAAAGGTTTTAATTTCCCCCTCCGCCTTTTCCGCCCTCTTCTGGCCCTCCATAATGGGATTTGCGAACCCAATCTTTTCCAAGCCATAACAGTACATCGACACGGTCTTCGCCGTCTCCGTCATGGCGTAGTGGACCCTGGCCTGCACGGTCACGATATTGATGAGGCTCAAGATCGACACCATGAGGAAAACAAGGAGCGTAAAGCTCATAACCGTCTCGACGACGATGTACCCGTCCTCATCCCTTCTCACGGTCAATACCCCCTGTAATCTGTGACCTGCACGGTCAGCGTTTTGGGGGGAGCGACACCCTCAATCCCGTTTTGCGCCAACGGCAGGGCTAAAAAGAGCATATTCATCTCTGCGCTGGAGGTCAGGCTGAAGCCCGTGTACGCCTTTGACAAATCGCAGATTTCCTTCGTGGCCATGGCCTGCTCCCGCGCTTCTCTCGTGCTCTCTTTCCCGATATTTTCCTTCTTGTTCGTTATATTGATGGCGATAAGCTTCCCCACCCGCTCGGCCATTTGGTCCCCGTCAACAAACAGCAGGAAGGCCCTGACATAATCGGCATAGTACAGTCCATTGTCGTCGTCCAGCACATTGCTGTCCCCGCTGCTGGCATTCTCGACCTGCTGTTTCGCGGCATTCTTCGCAGCTTCCGCCGTCATATTGGCTAGTCCAGTGAGGCTGAATCGCCAGGATTCGTTGTTTTTCAAAAGCGCCACCTTATATCCGCCGCGCAGGCGGCTCAGATCGGTGAACGATTCTCCCAAGGCCAGCCCCAGCCTTGCAAGCCCCCCCACGGCAATGGCAATGGGCCCCAAAAAGGCCAGCGCACCCTTGACCATCTCCACGATCTCGTTGACGCTACTGATGTTGAACGACACGATGTAGTTCAAAACGAATCTGGTCAGCAGGATCATGGAGCCCAGGGAATTGAGATTGGCGATGGCATCAGAGTCGTTGCCATTGTAAATATACTCAAGCTCAGACTGATAAAAGTAGTTTACGTCAGGACTGAGGGGTATTCCGGCCATGTTGACCGGGTTTTGATCCGACCCCCTGCCGGTGCTGTAGCAGGAGAACATCTCCGTGGCGTATCCGAGAAGCAGCATCTTGTCGGCAGCGTCGCCGGCAATGTCGCCCAATTTGCTGATGATGTCCGTATTTAAGGATTTCTGGAGGCTTGATGCAACCTTATCCGTGTCTCCCCAGTCGGAATCCTTTCCGCAGAAATCGGAACCGGTGGGCGCTTTGGACGTGCCGACCGTGTTCGTCAGCTTGTACGCGCCCTCGGGATCGGGGTAGATTTCAGAGTACATGCCCTTGACGGCGTCGAAGACGGCCAGAATGCTTCCCTTGACATTGTCCTCCTTGTTCTTTTTCTCCTCCTCGGTCCCATATTGTTGGTCCCCGCCGTACATTTTCTCCAGCTCATCGTAAAAGGCCTTGTGGTCGTCGCTCGTCTCTTGAAAGTTCTTGTATCCGCCTCCGGGATTCGAGATCGCCAGCGGCCACATATCCGCCGCCCTTTTCAGAAGATCTGGTCCGGGGTTTATGGGGGGCCCCTGATAGTTGAGGTCGAATCTGGACAGGAGATTCGACTTGTTTTTCAGGACATCATAGGTCAGGGAAAACCCCGTCTCCGCCGTACCCGTCTCATAGAGCGGGATCTCGCTGGCATAAAGCTTGTCCATGAGCGCCTTGAAGCTGTCGAGCTGGGCACCTCCACTTCCCATATACTCGTTTCCTAGACGCTCCAGATCGAATCTGACTAGGTCCTTATACTGCTCCAACAGCGGCTTTTCCCCGTTGGAGGATTCTGTCAACCCATTTTTGAGGGTGTCGGAACATTCGCCTTTGTTGAGTTCTTTTTCGAGGCTGTCGATCTCATCCTTAAGAGCTTTTTTTGCATCATTGGCCTCCTTGCACAGGGTATTCAGCTTTTCGGCAAGCTTGCTGTACGATTCCACCTTATCGCTGCCGTCCAGCAGGACCCCGCCCAGGGAGAACGCGGTGTATAAGGTAAATTCGCCCTCGCTGGGGTCGTCTGTATCCTCCTCCCAGTCTGAGCCGTAGCTGGGTCCCATTGTAATCGCGACAACATTGAGCGCCAAATCGTCGTAATGGTCCTCTAGCTGCTCCAGCATATCGTTGCTTCCCGATTCGGCGGAGACCTTTTTGAAGGAGTCCCGCACCTCCTTCATATCGTGGAACTGGGTTCGGATGGTGGTAAGGCCTCCGTAAATATCGTCCAGTGTCTTCTCCTCGCCAGCCCCAAAATTTGACACCGCTTTGATTGCCGTGTAGATTTCTCTGTACTTCGCGTCGATGGAGTCGATGCGCTTTTCTACTGCTGTCTTTTTGTCGATGACGGCGGCATCCGCCTTGACCTTTTTAAATTCGTCCAACCTGTCCAGCAGCTCCTTGACAAGCACCACCGGCACTCTGATCTTGGCATACTCCTCGATTTGTCGGCGCAGCTGCTCCGTGTCGCCCAGATTTTGTTCCTCTCCGGCTGTCAGCTTTGCCTCGGGCTTGGCACCGTAAAAGAGCTTCAGCACACCGGTCCCTTCCTGGTCGGCGTCGGAGGCGAACACCGTTTTTTCGATGTATTCGTTGACCATTTTGGCCAACGTCTCGTCCGTCTGGGTCACGGCGTAGAGGCCGTAAAGGTCCTGCAACAGCGCGTCGTACTCGGTGAGGACCGAATTGAGCGCCAACTGGTTTGCGTCTTGAAGCGTTGCCCTGGCCGTATAGATGCGCGCCACATCCACGCCTGTGCCGGTGATCAGCACAGCCGGGATCAAAAGTAGCGTGACGATCACTGTCACGGCTCCATGGTTTTTCCTAAAGAATCCACTCATTTTGCCAGCCACCTTAATTCACACCAAGAAATGTCCAAACCTTGTTGATCGCTTCAGAGATTTTATCCAGTTCGATGCCGTATTTCTTGGCAATATAATCCACAAAATCCTCCGCCATATCCATCGTCCTCACGAACTCGTCGCCGTTCTCGACGATGGCCTTGGAACTGACGGTGATGGGGATCTCCGCCGGGAACCCTATGAGCGACAGATCAACCGGAGCCTTCACCGTCCGTGTCGCGGTGACGGTGACCTCCTTATAGATAATAAAGTTCTTGAGCTCCATGTAAACGGACAGTTCCCCGGTCACTGCCGTCACGCGGCCTTCCTCGATCCTTTTGACGGTCCTCTCGGCTCCTGTCGGGTCCGTCTTGCCCGTGATCGCGGACAAGAGCGCCACGTATACGTTGGGCAGATTATCCTTATTCGTCTCCCAGCTGTACCGCGCCTCGCGGTCATTATAGTCAAGCCATGTGTCGCTTTGCTCCGTGGAAATCGCCGTAGCGGCAAATTGGGTGGCGCGCTGGAGCGCCGCCCGCTCCGGCAGATATACGGACAGGAGCGCAAGGCCGGTAAAGATCATAATGATGACAGGAAAGAGAATGGTCGCCTCGACCACGGCGTCCGCCCTCGTATCGTGTAAAAAGCGCTTCCACCGTTGTTTCACGGCCATTCTCCTCCTTTCGTTTTGCGGCAGTGTCAAGATTACGTCCATTGAGGCGGATCGCTCGGCGTACCCGTATCGGTAATACTTTTCCATATCCCCTGGAGCCATCCGCTCAGGGCCTTCCAGAACACCGCGATGAGCAGCACCGCGATCAGGATGAGCAGCACCGCCACGACGATACCGGAAAGTCCACGCTCGTCGCTGAAGAACGCCTTCACCCTGGCCTTGCATGTATTGACCGCCTCCACGCCCTTGCAATAGAGCGCTATGCTGGCGTTTTGGATCGCTTCAAACATCGTTTTGTCCTCCTTTCCCCAAAAGTTATGCTCACCGGTCGCCCGGAGAAAGCATCGTCACATGAGCCCCGTGAAGTTTACCACCACCGGCACCATGATCATGACGAGGATCGCCACAAAAAGGAGCATGGTGGGGATCATGAGCTTGGAGTTGGCGGCCTCGGAATCCCGTTTGGCCTGGTGCCGCCGCTCTTGCCACGCCTCGTGGGCCATATTTTTTAACAGCAGTCCGATCTCCGCATTGCCTTTGGTCAGGTTCTGGATGATGGCGGAGGCCAGCTTTGTCGTTTCCTTTGTGTTGCAGCGGTCAATGAAATTGGAGTAGGCTGCCGAAGGCTCCATCAGATTGTCCAGCTCGTCGGCGGTTTTGCGCATCTCCATGTAGAGCTCCTCGCCCTGGCTTTGGCTCGTCTCTCGCCAGGCTTTGTTCATGATCATGCCGGAGGTCACGAGCAGGGCAAGCTTGGAGACGACGTTGGGAAATTGCCGCGTAATGGCGGATCTGCGTTTTTTCAGATTGTCGTTGACCTCATCAAAGAAGGCGTAGGCAAGGATCAGGGTCAGCATCGCCCCGACGACCACTACAATAGCTCCGGTAGACGTGCCGTTCAGCGCTGTTGCCACCACCCCCACGGCCATCGCCGCCGGAATACCGATCATCGGATAGGAGATGACCTTGGCCAGGAGGGCGTCCGTGCGCCTGTCGGCGTACTTCTTTCCATAGAGCTCCATGTATTTTTCCATCAAGCCCCGGCGCATTGGGCTGTTCCTGATAGTGGGGAAAAGGCGCTGGACCACATAGCCCGGGATCGTGAAAATCGACACGCTCTTCATATCCCCATGCTGCAGCGCTTCGTTCTGTTGCTCCAGCTTTTTGATCTCCTTTTGGGACCCGCCGCCGTAGAAAAGGCCCATCACCTTTCGCCCCAGACCGGAGTACTCCTCCAGCCTCTGGGCGTTGCGGGCGTCCTTGAGGCGAAGCTTGTCGATTCGGACCATATTGTCCAAGATTTTCCCGAACGCCGCCGATACCCACTCCCTACGCCCGGCGAGACACAGCAGAGCAATCCACAGAGTGAGAAACACCGTGGCAAACAAAGCCATTGCGATCTTCACGCGGCCGCCTCCTTCATATCTTTACATTACTGAATTTCTTTGCCATGATGAAGCTGATGATAAAAATCACAAGCCCCCCTGTGGCCACTAGCCTCCCCGTGGAGGTGGTGTATATGGCGTCCATGAATCCCGCTCCGGCATAGCCAATCACCGCCAGGATGACCAGCGGCATGAAGAGCATGATGTTGACCTCTGACTTTGCCGCGGTCATCATAGTGTCAATCTCCATCTCGATTTCCATTTTGTCCGCGATGATCTGTTGGGTCTCCCGCACGATCTCATTGGCGCGGCTGGACTTGCCCTCGATGGTGGCATAGATGGAGGCAAAGCTGGCCACATCCTCCAGACCACTTCTGTCGGCCATGTCCTGGAACGCGGCGGAGAGGGGAATGGCATTGTTGAACTTTTTGATGATGATATCCAATTCCACCATGATATCAGTATCGGGGCTGTAGATCATCCCCAGATCGTCTCTGGCGCTGATCAGCGCCCGCAGCACGGGATTCCCGGCGCGCATGGACACGGACAAAGCTTCCAACAGGTCAAAAAACTGCGTCCGGAGCTTCATCACCCGTTTTTTGATGGCGCTTTTCCCCGCAGAAAAGATATTCACGAGGCCCACAACCACGCCGCCGATGATGGATACCGCCACAATCCTGTAAAATATGTATAGCACAATAAACCCGGCCGCAAACCCCACAAGGAACGCCGCCGCGTGCTCCAGCGGCCCGTTGGGTGATTTGGAATAATCCGGCGTAATCGCCCTACGCTCGGTCGTTTTCGATCGTTCGTCCAGTTTAGTCATCCTGCGCACTCCTTATATTTTTGTGTAGATCCCGGCACTCTCCAGTTTGAACGTGTTCCGCATGGGGTTTTCTGTCCGGACGAGCTTTCCCACGACCTTCGTTTTCGAGCTTTCCTCCGACTCCACGAACGAGTATAGAGGGTTGAAATCGTAAGTTCTGGTCGCTGGGTCATACCCCAAGACCTCCACAATCTCCATAGTCTTTCTGCTCTTGTCCCGGAGGCGGGAGAGGTGTATCACGATATCCACCGCTGACGCAATCTGCTGGCGTATGGCCTCCAGCGGCAGTCCGTCCGCACCTTGGAGAACCATAGTCTCCAACCTGCTCATCATATCGCGGGTGGAGTTGGCATGGCCTGTGGAGAGGGATCCGTCGTGTCCTGTGTTCATAGCCTGGAGCATATCCAGCGCTTCGGCGCCACGCACCTCGCCTACGACGATCCTGTCCGGCCTCATACGCAAAGCCGATCGGATCAGGTCCTTTATCGTGATGGCGCCCTTCCCGTCCGCACCGGCGTTGCGTGTCTCCAGTCGCACCAGATTGTCCACGTTACGAATTTGAAGCTCCGCCGAGTCCTCAATAGTGATTACCCGCTCGTCCCTAGGGATAAAATTGGAGAGGGCATTGAGGAAGGTGGTCTTGCCACTGCCGGTGCCGCCGCTCACGAAGATGTTATACCGCGCCGTCACCAAAAGTCGCAGGACCTCGGCCACCTGGGGGGTGATGGAGCCGTAGGCAATCAGCTTTTCCACTGTCATGGCCTCCTTGGGAAAGCGGCGGATGGTGACAATGGGGCCGTTGAGCGCTATGGGAGGCATGACCACGTTGACGCGGGAGCCGTCCTCCAGATGGGTATCCACGATGGGTTCGCTCTCGTTGACGACGCGCCCTGCTTGGGAGACGAATTTTGTGATAATCGTCTCCAGCTCCTGACGGCTCTCAAAATGGTTCGCCGTCTTCTGGAGCCGTCCGGCTCTCTCTATGAAGATATCCTCGTAGCCATTGATCATCACCTCTGTGATCTCCGAGTCGCTGATGATCTGGCCCAAGATGCCAAGACCGCGGATCGAATCGAAAACGGCGTTCAGGATGTATCTGCGCTCTCTGAAATTCATGGAGGCAATTTCGCGGTAAAAGGCGCTGTCTTCCCCATGCACGTCGGCTATGGTCTTCTCAAGCACCGTTTCCACGAGCTGCCGAAGCTCCTCGTCGTTCAGGACCGTCAAATCGGGATTTTGATGGACCTCGTTTTTAATTTTTCCGATGAGCTCGTCGCGGACCGTCTCTGTCATAAACTGTTCACCTCGTCTGTTCCTCAAGCCTTCTATTCTGGTGCGAATCACGCAAAATACGCCGAAAGCGTCTTGTAAACCACCACCGGATCGTTGGACTGGACCTGGGGAAGGAACACTGACGCCCCCGCCGCGGCTTTACCGATCTGGCTTCCCCGGTTGACCACGACCCTGAGCTTGTCCCTAATCAGTCCATAGGCGTTATGTTGGTTGACGAACTGATCCCATTTTGCGCTCTCCGTGCCGTCCAGGACGGCTATCACCGCATCGGCAATCTCAAACATTCGTTGAATTTTTCCGTTCCACTCGCTGGACAGGTCTACCACAAGTTCGTCAATGCCGCTGGCGCAGCCCTGCACCAGATTCTCCGCGTCATCCTCTGTCAGCTCGCAGATGTCGTCATAATTGGTGGGATCACAAAAATACATGATTCCCGACCCCTGGTCCTGGAGCCTCACGCTTTGAGCTAAGAGGCATACAGTCCCCGCACCGGAACCGAAGATGGTGCTTATACTCTTTCCCTTTTGCGGGAAGAACAGTGCGCCATCGGAAAAGCTCTGGAGGGAGAGATACGCCGCCTTTTTTCCTTTGGAGACCTGCTGCGCGGCATACGCTAGGGCCACGGACGTCTTTCCAGCGCCCCCCTTGGGTGACCATACGGCCGTTACATGGGCCCTGTCGGACCCGCCCGCGTCGGTGTTCGGGTTAAGTTGCGCAAACCTGCCTAGGATCTCGCTGACAATAGACGAAATCCTCTGGTATTTTTCAATTCGCTCCATCCTTGCGGGGGAGGGGTCGGTGGTTTCTTCGCTCCTCATCAATAGTGCCAGCTTGATCCGGGACAAATCCGCCTCGCCTGCCAGCGACGGCTCAAACAGCGCCACATCAAAGGATCTCCTGGCCAGAGCCTCGCGAAGACGGTCCGTACCGGAGCAGGCGCTTACCTCGAACGTGTCTGTGTATTTCTCCATGAGGACCCCGGAAAGGTGCTCCACATAGTCCGGGTCGTTGATTGCAATCAGAAGCTTCATCATCATGTTGAACCCCTCAGCTTTCACAAATTACTATCGCTAGGGAAATATTGTCCTTCTCTCCACGTTCCACTGCGTATTGAGCCAGACGGTGTACCGCTTTTTTGCAGGATCTACGATTGACGGCCGCGAGTTCTTTCTCCAGGACGATTTCCTCCGTCCGCTTATAGAGGCCGTCCGAGCACAGGAGGAACCTTTTGCCGACGCAAGGCCCCTCATTATAGAAAAGCGACGCGCCGTTTCCTCGTCCAAGGCAGGAGGTAAGCCTGCCATTGCTGATCTGATCGAAAGTCAGCCGCTCGAGCCCGCCGTTCCCCACGGCATATATGCGGCTGTCGCCGGCGTGGACCACATAGTATTTCTCACTGTCCAACAGAAGGGCAGACACCGTAGTTCCCGTGCGGATTTCCATCTCTTCGGCGCAGGCGCTGATCCGGTGGTCGATTTCCATGATCTTATCACGCATACGGATCCCGGCGCGGGTCGCGTCCGTCAAGGTGTCGAACCATTCCCGCAGCATCCGTACCGTCCAAGCGGAGGCAAACGCGCCGTTAGCCATGCTGCCTACCCCGTCGCAGATTACCGCCAAGCACATTTGTGTCTCCACCATCGTTTTCTCATGCACCATCAGGCTGTCCATATTTGTTTTGCGTTTATTTTGAATGCTTACCCCGTCAAATATAAAGGAATTCATCTTTGCCGTTCCTCCATGCAAACAAAACAGCATTAGTGTAAAATGGTTCCCAAAGTACACCTTAGTCACCAATTTATACTTGCTTTTGAAAACGTCCAGTGATATAATGACAAAAGACATATTTTCATAAATTTTTGCGTATGTAATGCTTTCTACTGGATGGCTCTCAAGGTGTACTTTTTGACACAACGTCCGCTTTTGCCCACCTTAAAAAGGTCTTATGGGATATGCCGAGTTCTCCGGCGGCTTTTCGAGCGGATACGAATCCGTCTGACCACTGACCTCTGAGTCTCTCATATTCCGCAGGTCGTTTCAGCGGCTTTCTACCAAAGGTAACTCCACGATTCCTTGCGGCGACAATCCCTTCCGCCTGACGTTGGTGTATGAATTCCCTCTCGGTCTGGGCAACATAACTGAGAAGTTGGAGCACAATGTCCGCAATCAGCGTCCCTGTGAGGTCCCTACCTCGTCTTGTGTCTAGAAGCGGCATATCTATCACCACAATTGCCGCTTTTCTTTCTTTCGTTATATATCTCCACTGCTCCAACATCTCATCATAATTTCTTCCAAGCCGGTCGATGCTCTTGATTACAAGCGTGTCCCCTGGCCTTATCTTTTTAATCAGGCCTTTGTATCCGGGCCTGTCAAAATTCTTTCCGGACAGCTTGTCTATGACGATCATATTATCCTTGACTCCAAATTCACGCATTGCAAGTAGCTGCCGGTCCTCATTTTGTTCTTTTGTCGATACCCGGATATAACCAAAAACCTTTCCATCCATATAAGTGCCTCCTTTTTGTCTTTCCAAAATGGACGAGTAAATCTTTCTTCCAATATTGGAAAATATTCTAAATAAATGGTTTAGAGCGTGTTTGCTCGTTCTTATCATACATCAAATTGTTTACAAAGACATATCCCAAAAGAAGCCTTTTGTCCGTATTCCTCCCTTTGGTAGCACACAATGTGGCATTAAAAGAGTGTTCAACAGAAAAGGCGTGCGCTGTATATCCCTTAAAAGGGATATATATTATTGTTCTTCGTCTTGTTAATACTATTCAACGACGAGGTTATTACGTTGGCAGCCTACCAAATTGCTGGACAAAAGCACGTGTCAAATTTTTTATTTTGAAATTGCCCTTCATGGGAAAATAAAAAGCAAGAGAAAGTATACCGGTATAGGTACGGCGTAGATTGCGTTTGGAATTAAATTCTTTATTGACAACCGAGAAAGCATCCATAGATTCCCTGGCCGAACAGGCCGGCGGCTATTTCTCCATCCCGTCAAAGGATAGCGTGGAATACATCGAGCCGCTCTTTGACATATGCCGTCAGTTTGGCATCCGCTATTATTTGGCGTCCTCCAAGGAGCGCGGGTTTGTGGAGGAAGTGACCCGCGTCACTTGGGCAAAACCGAAAGAGGCAGAGTCCGGCGTCAAACTGAACATCCGCCTCGCCTTCTCCGCCTCGCCTTCTCCGCCTGACCCCCACACCTTGACCCACCACAGGATATCAGCGCGTGGAAACAGTGGACACAGCACCATTCTCACTCCCTCCAAAACCGAGCGGAAAGGGCCGGAAATGCCTCAAAAAACCTCGCAGTATGTCTCAGCTAATCTTCATGTCCAGGAAAGCCTCTGTGTAGGCATAACCGCTGTACGGCAACACGGCGATGAAGAGATAGGCCGGGACGAGCTCCCCGGTGTCTGCGTCCAGGATGGAGGCCGTCTGCCCCGCCCAGTCCACCTGCATCGTCTCGCCGGGCCGGTGCTCCAGGCGCATGGTGGCTTTCGTCTTGTGGACGTAGTCCGCGTAGTACTTGTTGAACTGCGTGGACTGGTACGGCAGCTCCCCCGCGGCGCGGCACTCCTCGCAGTACTCCACCCACAGCAGGCTCAGCGTAACGCCAGGGCGCTGCAGCTCACGGTGGACCTTCTCGTAGTCCGGCATCCTGTACTGGCGACCAGGCGAAGCGGCGGGAAACAGCCTTGCGGCGACATCCGTCTCGCTGAGCCCCCTTACAACGTCCCAGGCTATCCCCTGTTCTCCGGCGCGTCGCAGTGTGGAGATGACTGTGCTCCTGGCACAGCCGCAGCTCTCCGCAATACGTGTGTTGTTGAGTCCCAGGCTGTGAAGCCTCAGGATCTCCTTGTAATTGGTCATATGCAGACCTCCTTCAATGAATTGCATCAACGATGCGAACCCATTATACAGGAGGTGTAGGACTTGCGGAATGGGTGTAGGATTTGTGCGGTCAGGGTGTAGGACTTCAGCGGTCAAAGTGTATGACTGCGGGCGGCGGATTCAATATAGACTCGTTCATCTTTATTTTTTACAATTGAATGCCCAAGGTTACCCATAAAATCAAGGTTAATAAAACTCGTCAATTATCAGACTATTAATATGTAGATAGAGTTCTTCAAATGTAGTTTGAGGTGTTACAAAACCAACTAACTCTTGGTTTGATAGTGATAAGGAACTAATTGAACTTATCAACAGTCAGCTGACGGTTTTGGGTGCAAAAAAGGTTAGGAAATCAGAGATGTTAAGCCTCTGTTCTCCTAACCTTTTTGTTTGCGCCTAAGTATGTACGGAAAGAACTCACCTTGCGGACATACAAGCTTCTGCGGAGCAAGATGGGGCCATATCGAAAATGTATCGTCGCTCTGCGGGAACAGCGTATCGGCTCGATAAGAAAACGTAAATCTTTCAGCGTAAGCTATGGCTATGGTTTGTTCTTTTTCCGCTGTCTGTTTTATTCTTTGGCTTTTGCAACGCCGACGACCGTTCCGCTGGCCGAAAAATAGGCTGCCGATGTTTTGCTCATCGTGATTTAGTCCTATTTGAATGACCGTGCATAAATACCAGCCACATCTTCATCCGTCATTTCGCAGGGGTTGGCGGCGTACAGACCGCCCATTGTTTCCCTCGCGTTGACGGCAAGCGTCATACATTC
>CANQSD010000016.1 GCA_947626385.1 uncultured Oscillospiraceae bacterium
TCCACGGCCTCGATCTCCACGTCCTCGCCCCGCTCCTCCCGGAGCTGCGCCCGGACGCTCTCCACCGCCGCCGCGGTTATTTCCTGGAGCCTCTCCGGCGCGATGTCCCCCCGCCGGTGGCCCACAAACAGCTTGATCATACACTTTCCCTCCAATTTTCAGATAGGCGGGACAAAGGGGACGGTTTTTTTGTAACACCGGAGCGCAGCGAAGGTGGAACTAAAGAACCGTCCCCTTGTAACGCCGTCCCCTTGTAACGCCGTCCCCGTGTAACGCCGTCCCTCCGTAGAACGCCGAGCCTTACCTCCCGAAATTGCGCGTCCGCCGCTCAAATTCCGCGGCCACCCGGTCCAGCTCCTTGGCCTCCAATGCCGGGAACATGACCTTGGAAAATACCAGTTCCGAGTAGGCCCCCTGCCAAAGGAGGAACCCGGAGAGCCGCTTCTGTCCCCCCGTCCGGAGTATAACGTCCGGCTCCGGCGCCCACATAAGCGCCGCGTCCAGCTCCTCCTCCGTCCTGGCCCCGGCCTCCACGGCCCGGGCGATCTCATCCCGCCCGCCGTAGTCCACGCAAATATTGAGCATCAGCGTCTCACACTCGGCCGTGGCCGCCTCCATGTCCGCCATAGCCTCCACCAGATTCCCGGCTACACGATCCCGGCGGCCGCGGAAGCGCACCCGGATACCCCGCTGGACGTACCAGCCCTTTTGCCGGGCAAAGTACTCCCGCGCCAGATCCATGATGGCGTCCACCTCTCCCACGGACCGGCGCCAGTTTTCGGTGGAAAAGCAAAACACCGTGAGGTAATAGACGCCCCGCTCGATGGCCCATCCGCAGCACCGCTCAATGGCCGTCAGCCCCTGGGCGTGCCCGGCCTCCGGCGGCAGGCCGTTGGCCCTGGCCCACCGCCTGTTGCCGTCACAGATAATTGCAAGATGTCTCATCACACACCTCCGTAAAAACAAAATTCCCGCCGTCCACAAAGACAGCGGGATAAGATCCATATTGACATTCCGGCCCCGGGCCGCTATAATAAGGGTGGAAGCCCGCAAAACGCCGGGTGCCACGGTACAGTTACATTTCACGTAGGCCGGGGTCGCAGCCCCAAACCCACAGTGAGCCGTCTGTTCGCAGCAGACGGCTCACTTTTTCTTTATCGCTATGTACAGCGCGTACACCGTGACTATGAGTCCCAGTATACTGCATATGCTGCCAATCACGGAAAGAGCAGTGACTATGTATCTCACCTCCCCGGGCAAAATTTCCCGCGAAAGCAAATACATTCGCCTCCTCCCGCCCTCGCGGGATTAAGGCACCGTCAGCGTACCGCAAAAAACGTCGGACCTCCACGGCCCCATTATACCGCCGTGGTCAAGCTTTTGTCAATCCGCTGTCTCTATGAACTTATCAAGGTGCTTCTTCCTCCCTTCCGGGAGGGATTTTTGTCAAACGCTTTACACCTCGTCGTCGCGGAAGCCGCGATCCTCGCCTCCGCGCAAGCGCGAAGGCTCACTCGCCGGCTCCGCTCCTCCTCTCCCCAGCGAACAAAGTTCGCCGGGGTCCCCATATACCTCCAGATATCCGGCCCGCCGGGTCTTCCAAGAGAAATCCCGGCCCATCCCCGCGGCCCGTTTTGCCGCCAGCGCCGCCTTATCCCGGTAGAGCTCAAACGCCCTCCCAACGGCCTCCGGCAGCCCGTCCCGGATCACGACCGCGATCTCCTCGTCCATGTTGTCCCCCAGCCCTCCGGCCAGGGTGGTTATCGGCACCGCCCCGAACCTGGCCGCCTTCATCGCCGTCAGCCCGCAGGGCTCATACGTCACGGGGTTTAAGAGGAAATCCGCCCCGGCCAGCAGCCCCACGCCCTGGACGGGGTTGGCCCACCGGGCCGCCCAGACCGCCCCGTCAGAGCGCATCAGCGCCCCCACACGGGCCTCCAGGGCCGGATCTCCCCGCCCGACGAATAAAGTGACGCCCCCGGCGTCCCGGATGGCGTGAACGGCCTCCAGCGCCGCGTCAACCCCCTTTTCCGGCACAAACCGGCACATCATGAGCATGACGCACGGGTCCCCCTCGATGCCGTAATCCCGCAGGAGCCGCCTCTTGCAAAGGTCCTTCCCGGCCTGATCCTCCGCCGAGTAGGCCGCCTCAATCATCAGCCCCCGCTCCGGTGCGTACACCGGCGTCAGGAGGCCGTTGGTGACACCATTGACCGGGATGCCCCACGCCGTCTCTAACTCCTTGGCGTGGGCCTCCGACACACTGCACACCGTGCCCCAGCGCATCAGCCAGCCAATGTTCGGCATTTTTGGCCCCTCTACGGTCAACACCCGTCTCCCGCACCCGTCCGGCAGTATCTCCGCCGGCGCGAAGGAGTGGAGAATATCCGGCCTCAGCTCATTGATGACTTCCACAGCCTTCCGCAGCCATTTCGGCTGTGCAATGAGCACGTAATCCACCCCAAACAGCCGGCACCGCCTCACGCCGTCCACTCTCTCCGTGAGGTTGTCCGCCATGCGTATGTACACGCTGTCACCGTCCGGACACACCACCGTCACCCGGTACCGGTCCGTCATCACGTTGGCCACACTGTCCGCGACCTCGCCCACGCCCGACCGCGCCGTCCCGGAGAGAAGCGACTTGGCGGTGAGAATACAAAGCGTCTTCATCGCTTCCGCCTCCTCGCCTTCTCCCTGTCCTGCACCGCCCGCAGGGCCTCCAGGGCGTCCTCGATCTCATACTGCCGCGGAACCGCCACGCACAGCCGCTGGTACCAGAGCCCCACCCGGACAAGCCCCCGGGCAATGAGCCCCCGGCGCTCCCGCCGCAGGGGCACAAGCTTGTCCCAGCACCGCTCCAGGAGTACCTGGAGCACGGAGGCCGCCACAATGGCCGCCAGCGCGTCCACAACCGCCCAGGGCGTGTGGATAAGGCTCGCCGCCGCGATCCCCGCGAAGTTGACCCAGAACCCGTCCACGGTCCCGCAGGTGTCCAGCAGCACCGGCTCTCTCATCGCCGCGCCCACGGACATCACCCGACCGTCCCGGAGGGCGTTGAGGACCTGATTCTCCGCCCCGTGCCACCGCCGGCGCTCCGGGAAAAGGGCCTTAGCCAGGGCTGAGAGAAGGAGGAACGCCGCCAGCCTTAAACTCAGCTGCACGGCAAAGCCCAGCCCCCCGAGGGGCAGGACCAGCGGCGTGAGCCGTATGACCAGCTCCTCCAGCCGCCAGGCCACACACCGGCCCAGCCGCCCGTACTCCAGCATCGCCCCGGTCATCCACCGCTCCAGCCCCCCGCCGCCAGTCCCGGCGGCCCGGACAAGGCGCTTGCCCCCGGGCGTCCTCAGCGCCACGGCCCTGGCGTGCCGGCTCTCAAAGCCGATCCCGCAGGGGCACGCCGCGCCGAACATATCCCAGTTATCATAGATCATCACGATCGCCTCCCATCATCTCCCGGATCATCTCCGGCTCAATACTCCCCAGCATCTCCGCCGCCAGCTCCGCCGAAGCCTCCGCCAACAGCCGCTGGTTTGCCATCGTCTCCCCGGAGAGTAGCCCCCCGGCCCAGTAGTCCCGGCTCTCGGTCCACAAGCCAAAGCACTCCGCCGGTTCGTCGACGCGCTCCCGGCTTACCAGGGCCGTTGTGGACCCGTCCACCCGCCGCGCCCGGTCCCCGATCCGCCAATCCTTCAGCCACGCCCAGTACCCCAGGTCGACGTTGTAAAACCGGTGATCCGCGCTCTCGTCAATGACCGTCCCGTCCTCAAAGGTGTACAGCGTGTGATAGTGGTGCATCCTCCCCCGTGAGACGGAGATCACCCCCGTGGCCTCCCCGGAGCCGGCAAGCACCTGGTCCCCAAACCGCAGCTCCCGCAGCGGCCGAGTCGACCCGTCCGCCATAGTGATAGGCGTGTCGCCGCTGAGACACACCGTCCCCACCTGAAGCCCCTCGGCGGTCCGCAGGATCTCCGTCTGCGCCGTGACTGTCCCCTCGGCCTCCGCTATGCCGAAGACGAGATACCGACCGAATTCCGTTTCGTGCGTCCCGTTCCACTTGCCGTCGTAGTCCTTTACGCCCCAGTCGCCGCGGTAATCGTAGAGCTCAAATTTGCCGTCCTTGACAATGGCCCAGTCGATAAAGCCGGAGCCGGCTGACCCGGCGGGATACGCCGCCGAATTAAAGAGTAAACCGTAAATCTCCGGCCCGGTCCTGTATCCCAAGAGCTCAAACGGGCCCGTCTTGAAATCGTGTACGGTGCTGTCGCCGGCCCGCCAGAGATACACCCGCGTCATCCCCGGCGGGGCCGTCCCGGTGACGCACACGGCCGGGAAATACCCGGATGCGATCTGCCCGGCGTCCAGCGGGTTGCCGTCCGCGTCCTTGAGCTCCTCCAGGGCCGCGACCTCCTCCGCCACGGCGTAGTTGGTCTGTGTCCAGACAAGCTGCTTGGCGCCGCTTTTAAGGTCCTCCTCCACCTCCGGGTCCGGGAACTGCACAAGCTCAAAGCTCACATCCGCCGTGGCGAGGCCCACCGCGGTGGGCTCCCGCTCTATCCAGACGTAGACCCAGCCCTCGGTATTCGTGGTGTTGCTGCACCGGAATGTCCCGTCGCTGTTGGGCTTTATCCGCCCGTCGTGGTAGCGTACCGTGGTATTGGGGTTGGCGTCCGCGCCCTGACCGTCGTAAAATTCGGGAAAGACGCGGCTGGGCTGGTCCTTGTCCCGGCCGTAGTAAGGCCCGCTCCGCATGGCCGCCTTCTCCTCATCGGAGAGGCCGCCGTCTACGATATACTCCTGGTAGTAGTAGACCCGCTCCCGTATCTCCTCCGGCGTGGCGTTGCGGGGGTCGCGCATGGGCTTGTCCACCCAGCTCGGCCTATCCAGGACGGGGATGTCCTCCGGCTCAGGCTCCGGCTCCGCGGTGTCCCCCGTGTCCGCGGCCTCCTCCGTGGCGGCGGGCGCGGCCGCCTTCTGCGCCTTTACCGGCTCCGCCGCGGCCTCCTCGATGCCCGGCGTCTCCCCGCCGGGGTCCGCGTCCGCAAGGACAAACGTGCCGTGCAGGGTCACGTTGGATTCGGGCATGATAAAGTAATACTGCGTCTCCGTGGCCGGATATCCGCCGGCGTACTCGTAGTGAATCACCCGGCTCAGGGTCTCCAGCCGCTCGCCCGTGTCGTCCCGCGTGGCCCACCGCTCCGTGCAGACGTATCCGGTCCGGTGATGCTCGTACAAAAACACCATGTCCCCGTCCCGGATATACTTGCTTATGTAACTGAAGCCCGCACCTGACGGCTTGCCGTTGCCGGCGTTGACCTCGTTGTACGGCCACCCGCTCCCGGTGTATTCCGGGTCACGGTCCTGATACGACTTGACCGAATATGTGATGTAATTGATATAGCTGACGTGTACCCAGGCGTCCGCCGGCGTGACCTTGCCCTCGATCTCCATTTGTCCCCGGAGATACGGGGCGGAGGCCATCACCATCCCGTAGGGCTTTTCGTAGCACCCAAAGGTGTACGTGGGCTTTTTGTACCCGCCCTCGCCGTCCGCCACATAGATGCCGGTGCCGTTTTTGGCGACGCAGCCCTTTTCGGCCGCCCCATCCGGCATATTGTACCGGACCGCGGCCATTCGGCCCACGCCCACCAGGACCTTTGTCCTGTCCTTATTTCTTATCATTCCCGGCTCACCACCACATCTTCGACCACAAGGATCGCGTCCCCGGCCTTGTACTTGGAAAAGTCGATGCTCTCCAGCGCCGCGTTTTCGATATACAGGCTCACGCCGGAGGTCCCGCCTCCGCCGCCTCCGCTTTCTCCGCCGCCGGAGGGCTTGACCCACATTTGGCCCTGGGCGTCCACGTGGACCTGTTCCGTCTCGGCGGCGGTCTTTGCCGGGCCCTTGACCCCGCCCAGGGTGTCCGCGGACGCCACGGGCAGGGTGTACGAGCCGCCCCCGCCGCCTTCACCGTCCGCGCCGTCCTCGATGGTCGCCACGTGGGGGCCGGTCTTGTCCGTGATGGTGATCGTGGTGGTCTTGCCCACCTTTTTGATGTCCACGGTGGGCGAGAAGCCGTCCTCGCCGGGGTCGCCCTTGCCGCCGTCCTTACCGGGGTCGCCCGCCGCGCCGTCGTTTATGATGGCGGAGTGCGGCCCCTTGGCGTCGGTGATGGTGATGGTGGTCTGCGTGCCCGATTTGGACACATCCACCGTGGGGGAGAAGCCGTCCTCCCCCGCCGGGCCGCTGGCCTGGATGGCGGAGAGAGGCACCTTTTTGGTACCCTCCCCCTGCCACAGCGGCAAGAGGTCCGTCCCCTGGGGCTCCGCCGCCTCCGGCAGCTGGTCGATGCGTTTTACGTCCATGTCACGCCTCCTCGATAAACGGCCACGGCTCCGGGATGATAAGCGTAGAGCCGCAGGCCAGATAATTTTTGCCGTTGACGCGGTAGGTGAGCTGCGATTCGGTAGCAATGCCGGAGGTGGAACTGTTTGGGCAAAGGACAAACAGCATATACTCTCCGCCCCACCTACACAGCCCGGCATCAGGGATGTTTGTGAAATTGTATATTGGCACCAGGCTCCGGACAGCCGTATCCGACGGAAAGCTATAGTAGTACTGGTACGCGGATTCGAAACCGCCCGAATACTTAGTGGAGAGGTCTTCAGACCAACAATTCAAATAAAAACGACTGTTGGTGATTCCGTTGACCCGCGATTTTATACGATAGGAATAACTGCCACTTTCCTCGCTGTTCCCGTACAGCGCATACACTTTTTCTCCCGTCATGCTGTTTATATACCAGTGCCACTTAACGCACATCCAGTAACCCTCTGACGGATACGCTGTTGGCCCGATAAAAAGGACATTGAGAAAGCCGCCAATCGACACATATCCCACTGTAACGCTGCCCTTGGTCCCGGAATATTGTGGGTATCCTCCGTAGCTGCTCACAAGGTCTGCCGAGCTTCCCTGTTTACGCAGGCGCATATAAAAATATGAGCTCGTCGATGTCCCGCTCGGGGCAGTAAGATAGAGCACACCTGGAAAGTCCGGCAGCGTCATCGTCACGCTTCCCGTCCCCGTTGCCGTGATCTCAGCTCCGCACAGCTCGACGATGGCATCGGCGATTTGGTTGAGCAGCGAATACCACGGGTTTGAGCCCGACACGCTGTATATGACCTCTTTTTCCTTGTATATCCGCTCTACCATGTCAGCACCTCCCCGGGCTTCTGAAGCTTACGGAACGGGTTTGCACGCGGGATAAGCAGCCGCGTCGAGACAGCCGGAAGCTCTTGGCCGTCAACGGTGTATGTTGCCTCCGGGCTTGTGGTGACGTAGGTATTCGCGTCGTTGGACCACAGCTGATACAGAACGTATTGCCCGTCAAAGAGCGCGATGCCGCAGTTATGTGGCGAATAATACGCCGGCCAACAATATGGCCGCCAGTAGTACCCCTTACTGAGCCAACGGGGCGTACCGCTGGATGAAAAATTCAAATTCCGCCGCTTCCCCTGGGAGCACCAGTACATCGTTTCAGGCAGCGTAATTCCGCTGCTGAGCGAAGTCTCGTAATCGTACCCTACATATATTTCGCTGTCGTAGCTGCCTGTAAACGACGCAAAAGAGAAGCATTTGGCTTTATTGGCGTCAGGCGACTTGTACGAAAACGCAACCGCAAACAGGGCGCTCTCAATGCGATATACTTTAAGGTCGAAGTTAGAGGTTGCAATATTACCTGACGTCGATGCGGCGACATAATCATCAGAACTGGATGAATAGCTACCTATCGAAGTCCCATTTTGTAACAGCTTAAAGTTAAACGAAAGGCCAAAGCTATACCCGCTTGAAAACGTACTACCATAGTACCATTTGGCGTTCGCTGAGACGATAAGTTCACAGCCCCAGCCGCTGTTGGTTAGTCTCACCTGATATGGCAAATAATTATCCGTCCCGTCAAAGGTTATTCCGTCATAAGCAAACCCCGGCAGCTCCACCGCGAGGTACTGGGCTATCTTTTGCGCCGCGTCCGACGCCAAAGCCTTGTACCGTGTTTCGTCATCTGCCCCCGTCCCCGTGGCGGTGATGTGGTGTGTCAATATATCCCGGCTCATCAGGTCCCCTCCTTAAATTCCACACTTTCCCCGGCCCCCAAGGGCAGGAGATATTCGGCGTTCCCGGCATCCGCGCCGCCGAGCTCGGCGGGCTGTCCCGCTCCCAGCGGCATAAGGTACTCCGCCGCGCCGGTGTCTACGTCTCCCAGCTCCACGGGCAAGCCCGCGCCCAGGGGCAGCAGATACTCCGCGTCCGCTATGATTTTCTCCCCCGTGTACGCCCAGGGCGGCGCGCCGCGGGAGGCAAACCCCGCCGCCAGCCCCGCCAGAAAAGACGCCTTGTCGTACCGCCCGGAGCCGCCTCCGGTGCCGCCGACGCCCGGCGCCGCGCCGCGCCCGCGGAGCCGTGTCCCCACGGTCCAGCCCTTGAGAAATACGTTCGCGTCCATTACCAGGTCACCGCCAGTTCAAAGCCCGTGTCGTCGGAGATCTTCACCGGCCGGCCCTCGTCGTCGAACGCTACACGGTAGCTGTAGGGGTCCTCGATGCCCTCCACCGTCTCCGTAAACGTCCCGGAGTCCCACCCGGAGAAGTCCAGGCCCACCGTCTTCCGGAGGCCGTAGAGGTCCAAATACCCGTCGTCCAGCGCCTTAAATCCCAGCTCCCGGTTCCCGGAGCTGGTATAGATGAGCTCCAGGCCGCTGCCCTTTTTGACGAGCCGCCCCTGCTGGCGCCCGTCACCGGCGCCGGCCCCGAAGATGTCCACGGGGACGTACAGGGTGCCCTCCTTGTCGTCCGGCATCTTCTCAAAGCCGATGGAGCGCTTGACGTCCTCCTCGTAGACGTATACCGTCACGGGCCAGGGCGTCTCCTTGGTGGTGGTGAAGATCCGCTGTCCGTCCTTGTACGGGTAGCCGTTGGTCCCCAGCGTCACGCCCTCGCCGTCCGGGTCGTCCTCCCAATACAGCAACAGCCCCGTGGGAGACCGCGCCTGCTCCGTGGCCCCGTCGGTGACGCCGGTCACAAACTCCACATATTGGTCCTGGGCACGCACATAGTTGTCATCCGACCGGTCGCGCTTGAGGTACAGCGCAACTCGCCGGGAGGTGGACAGCCTTTTGACCGTCAGGTCCGCCACGTCGCCTTCGGCGGCGTACAGCGCGTCGGCGGAGAGCTGGCCGGACACGTCGATGTTGCCCTCCATGGTGATGAGCCCGGAGTACTTGTTGGGCCCCACCGTCAGCGTCAGCCGCGCGTACACACGTCCGTCCGCGCCCGCCTCCTGGGATACCTCAAGCTTGATGGCGTCCAGCTTGACGTCCACCTCCGCCAAGGCCCCCTGGACCTGGTTTTCAACGTAAGCGCGAACCTCGCCTGAGGACTTCTCGATAGCGGCGTTGGTTTGGGCAAACTTGCGGTTCATCTCCCGCGTCAGGGGACCCTCCGCGGGGTATTCGTCCTCCATTTCGGCCTCTCCGGGGGCGGCGATGTCCGGATAGCCTGAGCCGTCGTCGTCGATCTGGGCGAGGATGGATGTGATGCCGTCCGCCTCCACCAGGTCTCCCAGCTCCGCCGCCGGGTCGATGTTCACCGCTGAGGCGTCGAACATCTGATACTGGTATCCGGCGAGCCTCGCCAGGATCTCATCCGCCATGGCCTGGACGGCGTAGGGGCACGACGCCGACAGCTCAAGGCCCGTGTCGTCCCCCGCGGTGACAACGGTGTTGTCATCCAGGAGCAGCGTCACTCGGGACACGGGCCGCGTGAGCCCGTTATTGTGGGCGCTGACAAGATCCTGACCGATCTGATGGAGCGGCCGGTCGTCCTCGCTTCCGGCGGCGGCGCGGGTGGCCAGGCAGAACCCGCCGAAGTCCAGCGCGGCCCCGTCCTCGGTGCCCAGGACCTCCTCTTCCGCCTCGCCGATCCGCGCCACAAGCACAAGGCGAAGCTTGCCCTCCGCCGTGATGATAAAGTTGCCGCCGTGGGCCGCCGCGATCCACTGGAGCACCTGCCTCTGAGTGGTGCCCGTGGCGGGGTAGTCGATGGTGTATGCCGGGTTAAGCTGTGTACGGGGATCCAGCTCCACCCCCATAAGCCGCGCGATCTCCGCCACGGCGTCAGGCATGGTCATGGGAAATTCCAGCGCCTGGTCCGGGATCCACTCAGTTTCCGCCTTGCGCATGGCGTCATACGCCTCGATGTCCCAGACGCCGTCCTCATGAGGCCGCCGGTTAGGCCAGTACACCCCCGCGGGCAGCCATTCAGAGACCTGGTCCTCCACGTACAGCCGCACGTAGCGCCGGATCTCCGCGCCCTTGGGGATGTCCTCGGCGTAGACAGACAGCTGGAGCGACCCGCAGACAGCGTTGCCGATGCCAAATTTGTCAAAGAGCCCGGACGCCGCGCTGTGGGAGAGCTCCTCGTCTCTGCCGTAGGCAACGCCGTTTATCTCAAATTTGTACTCCCGGTCCGCAATCCCCGTATCAAAGAGCTCCCGCCAGAGCTCAGATGTCACAAGTGCCATAGCCGCCCCCTGTGCCCAAATTGGGCACCGTCTTGCTTATTGCTGATGGATGCTGAAGGAAACGCCGCTCCAGACGATGTCGCCTTCTTCCTGGAGCATACTTATTTTGCCGGGGCGCTTTGAACAGTAAAACGTCCCGGCGGCGTCCCCGTACACATTGTGATACTCGGCCTTGAAAAACTTTTTCTTGAGGATGAGGTAAAGCTGCCGCACAACGGGCTCCGGCATATCCATCATCGTATAGGTCATGTTGTCCTTGTCATCGATCTTGGTCCGGCGCATAACGCCGCTCTTGACGCGGCCGGAGTCGTCCGTGTCAAGGTCCTCGTCGCTCCACTCGTAGCCATCCGATTTGATCCACGGCGTGAAGTCGTAGCCGTCAAGCTTCAGCAAAACAACATCCATTTGCCCCACCTCATATCTTGATTGGCGACTTGCCGGATGTGTTGGCCAGCTCATTGAGCCCTTCAGCGGCCAGCTCGGCAAGCACTCTATGGCGAACATATATGTTCCGCCGTTTCTTTGCGACGGCCAGGAGCTGGCTGAGCAATTCTACCATTTCCGCGCTGACGCTTTCTTCCCGGACGATCTTACGTATCAGATCCTCCGGCGCCTCCAGGTTATTGCCGTGTGTCTGGTCGCCCAGGATAGCCGCAAACTCCCGGTTGGGCGGGATGACCGCCCCCTGGGCAAGGCGGGGGATGCTGACGGGGCTGAGCTTGGAGATATTGATACCGATGGACTCTCCGCCGACGACCGGTACCCAGTCGGGCACTTCAAATTCGATCTTGTTCATCTGCTTGATGAGCCAGTTGATGCCGTCGACGACGATATTGACCGCATTCTCCAGGAATCCGATGACCCCATTCCAGATGCCCTTGAAGATGTCCTTAACGCCCTGCCAGGCCTTGTCCCAATCGTTGGTGAAAACGCCGGAGATGAAGGTAACCAATCCGGAAAGGATGTCTTTTATCAACGTAAGCGCAGTTCCAACATTCTCTTTGGCATTATCAAAGAAATCTGAGAATAGTCCCTTGCAGAACTCGATGATCCCGTGCAACTTGCCGCCTGTTTTTTCGTCGAGCCAGTCCAAAAAGCTCATGATCGTGTCGCGGCACCAGTCGAAGCTTGTAAAAATGTTGTTTTTAAAGCTCTCGAATATTTTTTCGAGGCCGCCAAGGGCCTTTGTCAGATCGCCGGTGAAAATACCGACGAAAAATTCCTTGAAGCCCTCGAGCACCTGGCGTGCCCCCTCGATGTACTCATCGCCGAGGCCCATGGCGTTGATCAGCGCTAGCGCGACCGAAGCGATCCCGGCAATGAGGAGAGGAAACCAGGAGCCGGTAAGCAGCGAGATCCCCAGCCCCAGCATCAAGATACCGGCAATGGCCATCAGCGTGTTCTGAAGCGTCCATCCGCTCTCCCAAGCGTCGTGGAAGGCCGTTACCAGAAGGGCAAGACCGCCCACGACAAGGGCGATGCCGGCGCCAATTTTACCGAAGACCAGGTACAAGCCCAGCGCAACCAAAAGCACGCCGCCAATGGACTCGATGAGATTTCCCCAGTCTACGCCGTTCTCCCAAGCATCGGAGAGCCCGTCCCAAGCCAGCATAAGCCCGCCGACCGTCAGCAGGATGCCGGCCAAGATGGTGAAGATTCGCCCCAGTACACCGGGAAGCATAGCGCTCAGCTTCCAGAGGGCGAAGCCTGCGCCGATGAGTAAGACCAGGTCCGCGATTTTTTGGAGCCGGTCAGAGATGCCGCTGTCCAGCGTAAAATCCGGTATGATATCCTCCGTCGTTGTGCCCAGACCGGTGCTGCCTCCGCTCTCGGTATTGATGGTGTTGATCTCATCAAAGCTTGCCAGGGAGCCTTTCGTCTTTTTCGCGGCACTGCCCAGGTCGTTCATGGCGTTTGTCTCCTCGTAGAGCCCCTCCGCCGCCTGCGCCGACTGCTCCAGCGTGGTGCCGAACAGCATCGACATCAGGGACGCGACGCGCGTCACGATCGCCGTCAGAAGGTTCACAAAGTCGGTGAAGGCCGGGATGACCACCTCGATCAGAGGCTGCGCCAGCGTCCGGAGCGCCCCCTGGAGCCGCGCAAGGGAGGAGCGCGCCTCGTCGTTGGAGCGAATAACGCCCCCCATCCAGTCGCGCATACTCCTGAGGCCCATGGTGATCACCGAGAACACAAGTGCCCGCAGCGCGAGCTTTTTAACTCGCTCCAGGAGTTTTGCGGCGCTTTTTCCGCCTTCCTCCATGGAGGCGTGAAGCCGGCTCATGGGGGAGTTGGCCTCATCGATCGCAGCCTCCATCTGGCCGGCCTGGCTCTTCATGCCCTCCATCTGGGTCGTTGATGCCTCTATGCTCCTGCCGTACCGCTCCACGGCGTCCATCACGCCGTTCCACTCGGTCTGAAGGACCTTGACCGTCTCCTTCTGGTCAGCGATGTCCTGCTTGCTGTAGACACCCTTGGCGGCCGTCTGCATCTCATAGAGCTTCGCCTTGGCCGCGTCCAGCGTGACCGCCATCTGGCGGGCCCGCTCCTCCAGGCCGAGCTTTGCGTCGCTGTCCGACTTGATGGAGCTCTCCAGCTTCTCGATCTTGGCCTTCAGCTCCGCCAGGTCCCGCTCCGCCTTGGACGTGTTCATATTGGCCTCAATGACCACGCTGCCGTCAGCAGCCATACCATCACCGCCTTATTAGCAAAAAAGGGCGCTCAGAGGAGCTTCGCGAGCGCATTCTGCTCGGCCCTTGTGTATTTTCGTTTAAGGTCCACCAGATTTTTGTTGCGGGCGTACCATTCCCGCTCCGGCTTCTCAAGCTTCTTGCCCCGCGCCTTCTTATCGCGGATGGCCACCACCTGGGCGAAGGTGCAGTCGCCGATCTCGTAATAAGCCGAAAGGAATGTCCACCAATGAAGGTCGGCATCCCCGCGAATATCTCTTCCAAGCACCCGGTTTACCGGCGCGACGATCAAAGGAAAGTCCTGCTCCCAATCCATGAGCCGCATAGAGCCGGCGCCGAACGCCTCTTCCTGTCCGCCGTTCAAAAACCACAGAAGCTTCTTCAGCGCCTCCTCATAGGTCTCCGGCGGCATCTGTTCCAGCTCCGGGTAGAAGATGTACAGGGCCACGTAGGCCCTCTCCCGGTTATCGAGATCCTGGTCGCCCAGGGCCGTTATGATGTCCAAAACGGCCCTGAAATCCCATCGGATAGCCCAATTCCGGCCACCAACATCCAGCGCCTGCGGAAGCGTGTAATTCATGTCCCCGCCTCGCCGGCGGCGTCGTCGGCCGTGGCCTTGCGGGACTTGTACTTGTCGGTGTAGAAGCGGATCCGCTCACTGCGCCGGGCGAGGTTGGCCTTGATGTTCTCATCCATGCGGTCCACAACGGACCACAGGAAGTTTTCCGCAACCGACAACCCGTCCGCCGCGGCGGTGAGCCGCACCGAGCCGAAGACATCGGCGCAGAACCCCTCGCCGAAGACGCTGTCCATCTCCTTACGCATCCGGTCGTCGCAGGCCTTGGCAAGCTCAAACCGCTTGGCCCAGTTCTCGCCGGCCTTCTCCGTTTTCTTGGTCCTCTCATCCGTTAGCTCGCCCAGCTTGGCGAGCAGCCCGTAGAGAGCCTCCAGGAAGCCCTCGTCGGCGGGGTTGAACCGCACGGTCCTCCCGCCGTTGACCGTGAACTCCTGGACGCCCAGGGCAAAATTGAGCTCCTCCATGGCTTATTCCTCCTCGATGCCGGGCGTAAAGGCGTAGGTTTTCTTGCCCTCGGCCTCGGTGACTTTCACCGTACCGGGCTCGCGCTTGCCGCCGAAGGTGACCTTGACCGGCATGGTCAGGGCGTCGCCGCCGTCGCCGCCCAGACTGGACGGCAGCACCATGGAGCTGGGATAGCGCTCGGCAAAGTAATTGCCCTGGTCGTCCTTGAGGAAGGCGTGGACGATCAAAAGGTCCTGGTTCGTGAGCGCGCGGATATTTTTGTCGATGATGTGCAGCTCGACGAGCTTTTTCTGGTACTCATCGCCGGCATCAATGGGGCAGGGGTCCAGCTCCTGCGTCATAATGGGGTCCTTGGCTTTGCCGTGGGCGTTGCCCAGGATGTCTATGCTGGACTCCTCGGAGTGGTCCATCTCCACGCTGGAGCTATCAACCCGCGTACCCATGGGGCACCAGTTGGGTTCCTCGTATGTCCCAGCGTTGCCCATGGTCAGGCAAAGATTGCGGTCAACGGTAACGCCGGGTTCCGTGACGTAAGTAAACTGTTTTCTCGGCATTTCAAATCACCTCATAAGTCAGTTTGATCTTGATCTCATAGTCCTCGTCGCCGTCATCGCCCGACCCGACGAACTTTCCGCGGGAGGTGGGCTCTACCCGGACGGTGCGGGCCTTCCCCGGAAGATCCGGCTTGCAGGAGGACGCCCAGGCACCCAGACCGTTCAAAAGCTCCACCGCCTTCAGGCGGGTGTCGGGGCTGTCTCCGGGGATGATCCTGCGGACGATGGCAAAGGGGTAAACGGCCCTGTAGCCGCCGGCGATGTATTTTGTCTCAAAGTAGGCCCCGTCCCCGTCCGGGAAAAGGGCGATACCAGGCTTGCCGGCCTCCAGCACCACGAACCCGATATCAGCCGGCTTGTCCGGCCAGGTGTTGAGCCAGACCATCACCTGGCGTTCCACCAGGGCCTCTTCCTCCGCGTCCACCAGGGCGCGGGGTTTTTCATTTTTTGTCGAGTCCACGGGTGACCTCCTTCGCGACAAGCAACTGCCATTCCCTGAGCTTTGCCCGCTTCGCGGACGTCAGCCAGTACGCGGTGGCGCCGGGCCGGGAATATTTGATCTTCCGGTCGCTGGCGACCTTCCTGACGCCGGGCCTGGCGTAGGGGCTGCGCGTCTCGGGATCCACCTGCACGCGCCCCCGGTAGAGGACGCCGGCGTAAGGACCGCGATAGACGATCCGATTCCCCTGCACCGAAGCGCTGGCCCTGGTGGCGCCGGACCGGGAGGGCACGTAGGCATCCATGTCCACCAGCATCCGCGCCGCCAGCGCCCGTTCGGCCCGGTCCGCATTCTGCCGCAGATGGGTGGAGATTCCCCAGCGCTCGATATGTACGACCGCCCTCATGGCTCACGCCCCCGTCACTTCAAAATGCCGCAGGCTGTAGAAGTCCTTCACGGCCACGCCGCCGGTCACAAAGACCTGGTGGGCCTCCGAAAGCTCCTGCAACCGCGCCTCCGGCTCCGGGACCTCCCCCCGCAGGAAGAAGCACCCGGCGCCGGGCTTCAAGGTCCACACGCCGGCGGTGTCCGCCAGCCTGTCGTAGATCTCCGGCGGCACGTACCGCTTGTGGGCGCCGGTGACGCCGTCCACGGCCTCGGACCCAAAGGGGATATAAAGCTTCGCGGTGTCGCTGCCCTTGTCCCCCCGGTCCGTGGGCTCGGCGGCCTGCGTGGAGGCGATGAGCACCTCCCGGAGGACGGTGATGTTGTTCTCCACCAGGTCCTCCATGGTGGACGTAATTACCGTGGTTTTGACATTGTAGAGCGTCACCGTCACCGTGGGCACCGTCACCGTGGTGACGGTCATGTAGCCGCCCTCCGGGGGGTTGACGTCCAGGATCCAATGCCGCCTCCCGCCGATCATCAGGCAGTTGCGCGAGGAGAGGGGCCGCTCCCGCAATGTGAGCCGCCAGCCCTCGGCGGCCAATCCTGGCATACTAATGTACCCGGAGATCCGCGCCCGGTCCGCCCGGCACCAGAAGGCCCCGGCCCCGTCCCAGGCTCCGAACTCGCCGCCCTCCTCGCGGAAGACCAGCACCCGCGCGCGGGTCCGGAAGGTCCCCACATCGTACTTCATGTGACGCCTCCCGCCCGTTTTACCGCCCACAGGAGCTTCAGCTGTGTAATGACGGGCCGCACGCCGTTGGGGACGGAGGACTCATTGCCCACGTCGTCCCGGTGGTCAAACCAGTGAAGCGTCAGCGCCTTGACCGCCAGGTCGTAAAGCTCCGACGCCTCCTCCGGGCCCGGCTCCGGGATCCCGGCGTTACCCAGGTACTCCACCGCGCCGGCGATCAGCGCCTGGATGACCGCCTCCTGGGTCGCCTTCTCCCGGTCTTCCAGGTTCAGGTCGTCAAAGCGCATATATTCCTTTACCGCCGCCAGATCATGCGCCAAGGTCCATCCCCTCCCGTCCTTGTCCGGCTTATTTGCCGGCCATTTGCCTGTCATTTGCCGAACGCACGCCATACGCGCATTAAGAACGCACGCCGTGCGTTATAATCGCCAAAATTGCTTTGCCTGTCATTTGCCGCGTGCCCAACATGGGCACGTCAGCACTCTGCCGCCTCCACCAGGGTCTCGTCGACCCAGCCGTAGATGAATGTTTTGCCGTCGCCGCTGTCCACGCCCACGCAGAGCCAGCCGGGGACCTTGGCGTAGTCCGGTACTAACGCGCGGAGTACCAAGGTACCGAAGGGCAGGACACACTTGTGGGCGAAATTCTTGCCGGGGCCGATCCGCAGATAGATACCCGACTTGTAGGTGACGGTCATGAGATAAGGCCTCTCACCGCTGTCGGCCTCCAGGTCATCCCAGCTCCCGGCGGCGGCCTTGTCCACGTCATCCAGCTCCACGGTGGGGTCCGCCATGGGGAAGACCTGCGCCCTAACCTCGCTCTGAGCCGCCGTACAGGCCGCTGTGGCCGTCTCGGTTGCGGAGGTGGAATTATCCGCCGCCTCCATCAAAACGGCCTCAGCGGCCGCCACAGCCCCTGCCTCGGCCATTTCACGCTTCCTCGCCATCGTCACGCCCTCCGTCAACCGCCGATGCCGCCGCTCTTGCCGGCGGCCAGCTTCATGGCCACGACGGCCTCCTTGTCCACCTGCTTCATCTGCATCCGCATGATGGCGCGGGCCTCGGTGGAGTTGGTGGACCAGGCCTTGCCGCCGATGTTGGTGGTGGCCACCTCCATGACCTGCCGGTCAAACATGGTGATGGCATCGGCGAAGGAGCCCGCATACAGCGGGGAGCCGGTCTCGTCGTCCTTCAGGAGGGCGTTGCTGATGTAGGTGATGGGCTTGCCCTTGAACTGATAGCCGGTGCCGGCGGTGATATCGGGCTGCATCATGGGCCGTCCCTGGTTGTCCTCGATGTTGTCCATGACGTTGTAAGAGGTCTGGTTGGTAAGGATCCGGGCCCGGAGCGCGATGTCGGGGTCCAGGGTCACGTTCAGGGCCTTCTTGAGGCCCACGATCTCCTGCCCCGCCTCCAGGGTGGTGGAGGACTCGATGGCCGCCAGGATCTCCAGGATGGCCAGGTTCTCGGTGAGGACCCACTTCTTGGTGAGCCAACGGGCCAGGTACTGGAGAAGGCCGGCGTCGTTGTCCCTCAGCAGGTCGTTGGAGATGGGCACGATCAGGCCGTAGTCCTCCACCTTGAAGTCATACCGGCTGAAGGCGGGCTGGTCGTCCTGGGGAATATCGCCCATCTCGGAGAGCTTCGTAAAGCCCTTGGTGGGGGCGGTGTCCAGGATGCGGAAGCCGGTCAGGGTGGTGACGGGCTCTACGGTGATGAGGTTGCGCAGGGAGACGAACTGACGGCGCAGCTCGTTGATCCTGGTCTGCAGATCCACGGGCACCAGGAAGCCGCCATCGGTGTCGGTGCCCTCGGTCAAGGCGTCGGTGAGGATGTGGTAGTCCGCGCTTCTCCGAGCGTCCCGCCGGGTGATGCCGTTCCGGATGGCGTCGCAGAAGGTCCTCGCGTACTCCCTGGAGGACCGCAACTCCTCCAGGTTGGTGTTGTGTTCGCCGCCGGGGATGTTGCCCCTGACGGAATCAGGGTCCGGAGTGACGTACTTGTCCACCAAGGCCTGCTTCTCGGCGATGCTGGCGTCCAGCTCGTCGACCTTCGCCATGGCGGCGTCATAGGCGGACTTGTTGTTGGCCTCATGGGCCTCCAGGGCGGCGGTCCACTGCTTGGCGCGGTCGACCTTCAGGTCGAGGATCTGCCGCTTGAGGGTGTCGATGTTGAGATTGGGCATTTCATTTACCTCCGTTTAAATTTTCAGTTCGCGCAGAACCGTTTTTTGCTCAGTTCGACTCTGGCGAGGTTCCGCCAGTCGTCCTTCAGCGCCCCGCCTTGGGGCATAGGTGCCGGTGTATGATCCGGCACACTGGCCGGGGCCGCAGGGGTCCCGTCTTCGTTCATGGCCGGGGCCTTGCCCTGGTCTACCAGCTTTTGATACCGGGCCCGCAGGTCCTCCGGGCTCGGCATCGCCCCGGCACTCAGGGCCAGAGCCCGGATGCCGCCGCCCACGGCATTGGTAACCCGCTCCGGGATCACCAGGGGCGTCTCTCCATCTGCATAGAGGATCCCGTCGGCCAGCCCCGCCGCCACGGCCTCCTGGGCCGTCATCCAGGTCTCATTCCGGATGAGCGCATCCAGCCGCTCCCGGCTGAGCTTCCCGGCGGACCGGAGCTCGTAGGCATTGAGGATGGAGGCGGTAATGGCCTCCAGGATAGCGATGGACTTCCGGTGGTCGTTTACGTCCCCTTCGGTGTATGTGCTGGGCAGGTGAATCATCATCTGCGCCACCGGCGCCATCAGGATCTGACTGCACCCCTCGACAAAGGTGGAGGCCGCGGAGGCCGCAATGGACTGGACCTCCGCTACCACCCGGATGTTGCTCTCCCGGCGGGCCGTCCGGATGGCGGAATAGATCTCAAAGCCGGAGAAGACGGACCCGCCGGGGCTGTTGACCTCGAAGATCAGCTCTTCTCCCTCCGGATTATTGGCCAGGGCCTCCCGGACATCCCGAGGGCAGATGACCCCGATGCCGAAATACCGGTAGAAAAAGGCGTTACCGTCTTCCACCACATAGCCGTTAAGCTGTACCCGCATTGCTGTTACCTCCGTTTTTGTTACGATTGATGCTGAGCTCCCGCCACAGGGACAGTGGGACGTAGTTGAGGCTGGCATAGCGCTCGTTGCCGCCCTCCACCTCCGGCAGGTCCTCCAGGGCCAGGATATCGTTGACCGAAAAGGCCCCGGTCTCCCGCATGGCCTTGTACCAGCTGCTCCGGCTTTGGAAGTCCCCCTTCAGCTCCACCATCATGTTGGCCCGGAGCCGGAGCCCTTGGGCGATCTCCGAATCCAGCAGCAGCTTATAGGTCCGCTCCTGGTCGTACTGGGTGACGATTGGGTGGAGAGTGGATACCACATAGTCGATGGCATTTTGCTCGTTGGAGTTGTAGGCTTGCTTGCCGGCGTAGAGCTTGGAGAGGGGCACCCCGTAGAACCGGGCGATGTCCTCCACCGTCAGTGCCTTAGACTCCACAAACTGCGCGTCGGCATTGGTGACGGAGATGGGCTGGTACTTCAGACCGTGGTCCAGAATTGCGATCCGATGGGCGTTGCTGGGCCCGGAGTGGACCCGCTCCCATTCGGTCCGGATATAGTCCTTCACGGTCGTGGTCCCTTTGGAACCATCGGGATTCGTTACCTCCACATTTCCGCTCAAATCTGTGTCCACGGTAAGCACCCCGGAGGGCCGGCTGCCGTTTGAGTAAAAACCGGCCTCATACTGCTGGGCCGCCCGGCCGGCCGCGATAACCTCGGAGGCCCGTTTGAGTACCGAGATCCCTGTCAGCCCATCGTGGGTGTAGCCCTTGTAATGGCATACGTCCTGGCCGGAGAGGACCATGGGGTCCCCGGTATCCGGGTGGGAAACGCCGTACCAGACCACACCGTTCCGATCCTTGAAGGGATGGACCAGCTCCCAGGGCAGGGGGATGAGCTCCACCGGCCGCCCTGTTCTGCGGTCCCGGATGATCCACTCGTACCCGTTGCCGCCGGAGAGGCGGTTGCCCTCCACCATCTGCCGCTCCACGCTGGGCGTCATGGCCTCGTTGGGCCGGATGTTCAGGAGCCTCAGAAGGTCGTGGTCCACCCGCCGCCGGTCCCCGTCGATACAGTAGACAGGCATCTTGCCCATGGACTCCGAAATCAGCACCTGGCAGCGGTTCACCGCCGACAGCTTCATGGCCCCCGTCTCCGTGGATCCCCCCGTGGGCCACCCTTCGGGGCTTGCCAGCGTGAGAGTCGGCCCGGCGCTCCCGGTAGGGGAGGCCCGCGGGGAGGTCCCGCCGATTACCGCCCGGATGCCCCGCTCGAATTTGTTGCTCATGTGTCATCACCTCCGCCGCGTATCAGCACCACGCCGGCCAGCACGGACAGCGCTCCGCCGGCGATCACGCCTGCCGGCAGGTAGATCATCCCGATGCCCACGGCCATGGCCGCCGCGCCCAGCACCACCAGCACCGTCGGCGCCGCTGCCGCCAGCGCCTCCCACAAGCGCTTCATCCAACCACCTCCGAAACAAAAACCGGGCCGGAAACCTGGTTCTCGCCAGATCCCCGGCCCGTGGTCTTCAAGACTCTCGGCTCGCAAAAGGAAATCGTCTACTGTGCCGCCCGTCTCTCCGGGCCGTCTATCGTCCGGCGGAGGGGAAAGAGGAGACCCCTCCGCCCCGGACGCCCAAACCCCGGCCAAGCCGGGGACCAGGGCTTTTTCTTTGTGCCCAAATCGGGCACGGCTACATGCTCCACTTTCCCGCCTCGATCTGCTTTTTCAAGCTCGGCTTCTCCTGCCGGACCAGCGCCCGGCCCAGGGCGTTCATGGTGGCCGCCAAGGGATCGATGCGCTCGGTGTCGTCCTTGTGGCGCTTACTGAGCTTGATGTCCCCGTAGTTGTTGATGATCTCGATGGCGTTGGCGGCGCACCAGAGCATCAGGGGGCTCTCCTCGGTGACGATCCGGTCCTCCAGCAACAGCTCCCGAAACCGCTTGCAAGCCAGGTTTTGCCCGGCGCACGTCTGAGAGATCTCCACGCAGAAGTCCTCATTGTTCCGCTCGGTGTTGATGGCGATCGCGAGGTCCGTGGCATTGTGGCCGTCATAGTCCACCTCCACCAGCTTCCACTTGTGCTCCCGCTCACCCTCGCAGATCCAGTTGTAGACGTAGCTGTTCTCGGTGACGTCGCCCGGCGTCAGCGTACAGTAGCCGCCGGCGGCCCAGGCGATGTAGGGGACGCGGTCGGACCGCTCATGCTCGGCGGCCCGGTTCTGCGGCATAAAGCCGTGCATCTTGATGGCGAACCGTCCGTCCGGCAATTCAAAAACCGCCCCGGTACCGGAGAGGTCCCGCCGTTTGCCCAGGTCGTAGCCAACAAGAGCATCAAGGCCGTCCGTCAGCGCCGCGAATTCCTCTCTGGATACCTGGGAGGCACGGAGCTTCTTCATGCAGTTCTCATCCAGATAGCGGTTGACGGCGCCGGTCTGCCAAAGGCACATACGCCGGGTGAGGAAGGCGCGGATCTTATCGGGATCGTTGGAGCCGTAGGCCGCTGTGTACTCGGACCGGATCTGATTCAGCAGATACCGGCTGTACTCGTTGGGATATCGAAGGCACGGGTTGGCTTTCAGCCAGGCGGCCTCATTGTGGGGGTTGTCCCCCTCATCCAGCTCGCGGATCATGATGAAGTAGGTCTCGTCGACCACATCACCGTCCAGGACCCGCTTGCAGTAGAGCTCCTCGGCATAGCAGGGTTTGCTTTGGGCGTCGTCGCCGGCCGTGGTGATCACATCCAGCAGCGCCTGGGGCCGCTTGCCGAAGGAGTTGAGGCCGATGTTGTAGATCTCCGCCGAGGGGTGGGCGTGGTATTCGTCCACCACGAAGTAGGAGGGAGCGCCGGAGTCCTTGTTGCGGGTGTCCTTGGACAGGGCCCGCATATAGCCGCCACGGGTCTTGTGGACCACGGGGTTGCTTCTGGGAATGTAAAGGCGCTTGGCGATGTTGGGGGACTTCTGAGCGATTTTCCTGGCGTCGCCAAAGACGCGCATGGCCTGTGGGCGGTCTACCGCCGCGCACTCCACCTCCGGCTCCAGCTCAAAGACGGCAAGCTCCGGGCGGTAGGGCGGGTACATGGCGTCGGCACACATATGGTAGAGCGCCTGGCAGGATTTTTCCGTGGATTTGAAGTTGCCGCGTGCCCGCTTGTTGTAGGTCTTGATAAACCGCCGCGCGCCGGTCTCCATGTGGACCCACCCATAGGTACAGCCCAGGTCAAAGACCTGCCAGGGCTGGAGCGCGACGGGCTTTCCCGCCTCCACGCCCCGGCTCTGGATGCACTGGCCGAAAAAGCGGATGACACGGTCGGCGCGGGTGACGTCGAAAACATAGGGAAAATCCGGCGTTCCCTGGCGTTTGAGGTCGTCAAGGTGCCGCTGGCACGCCAGTATCTCATATCGGCCGCACTGGTCGTGAAGCTTTCCCTGGACGACCTGCTTGGCGTACACGCTCACCGGATGGTGCAGGCCGGTTTGACGCCGGACCCGTTTAGTTGTCCCCAAAGAGTCCAGCCTCCTCGTCAGGCGGAGCAGGTACGGCGCCGCCGGGAAGTACCAGCCGGCATCGGCCCGACACGTCAGGCCCAAATCCGATCCCGCCGCCCGGCACTGCCGGAAAGACTTGATCGTTTCCACCGTCATCCTCCCTTCAGTTGTCCCCGAACAAGTCGCTGTCGGGGTCCGCCTTCTCCGCAGCCGCGGCCCGGCGCCGGGCCAGCGCCACCCGGCCAGACGGGGTAAGGCCGAGCTTGTCCGCGTAGCTGAGGATATTCCGCTCCATGCCCTGGATCTTGGAGGACAGCGATTCGACCTTTCCCAGGAGCTCCAGCCGGTCTCCGTCCGCCGTGTCCTTTTTCGCCGTCTGCTTCAGAAGCCGCGTCAGGGTCACGTTGGTCAGATCCCGCCGGGAGAGCATCATGCAGTAGACGCCCAGCACCTCGGCATCCAGGGAATCCAGGATTGCGAGATCCTCCATGCGGTCAAGGATCTTCTCCCAGTATTTTTTGGCGCCGGCGTCCTTCTTGACGGCGGCCGGCATGGTGAGCAGATCCGCGCGGCCCACGCCCATATCCGCCTCGGCCTGGGCCCTGGCGGCCTTCTCGGCAGCGGTCAGGTGCTTGTCCAGGTTCTCCGCGGTTTTCGCTCTCGTCGCCATCGGTCATCCTCCGTTTTCCCGTGCCAGAATTGCCCCCGTTCCCCCGTCCCGGCGCGGCTCCCGCCTTGCTCCCGGTCCCAGGACTGCGCCCCGACCTTCGCCGAAAACCCCATCGGGGAATTTTTCTCACGCCCGAGCTGGGCCGGGGTCATAGAGACGGGCTTTCAAAACTTTTTGGGGGTGGGGGGAGGGTCGCGCCTACGGCGCCGTGCGGGTATGCCCGCGTCCGCCCAAGGGCGCACACGCTGCGCGCCGGGGCGCGGACGTAGGCTCGCCGCGAAAATGCGGGTCAGATTTTACGCTTTTCGCGATCCTTCCGCCCGCTCCCGGAGGGTCTTCTGGTCGTGGTGATACTTGCAGAGACTCTGGAGGTTTCCGGGATCCGTGAACAGCGCCCAATTGCCCCGGTGCGGCACAATGTGATCCGCCACCGTGGCCGGCGTCCTGACGCCGCGCTTGGCGCACTCGCGGCAGAAGGGCTCCCTCGTCAGCTGTGCCGGCCGCAGCTTGTCTTTCCATACCGGCAGCGAGTACATCCCGTGCCATGCCTCGCTGTCCCCGCGCCGGTACTTGGGCCGGTGCCGGTCGCACCAGCCGTCACGGGTGAGCTCGGGGCAGCCGGGGTGCCGGCACGGACGAAGCGGCTTTGTAGCCACGCGATCACCTCCGGGAAAAAGAAAAAGCCACGGCCCAACGATCACACGCTTTGCATGATCACTGGGCCGTGGCCTCAAGGGCTCTCGCCTCTCCGATATTGACGGTGTACTTGCGTTTACAGTGCCGGCAGTAGACCGGCAGGTGTTCCGCCCTGGTGCCGGGCAGCACCTCCATGAGCTTGGCGCCGCACTCGCACATCAGCCAATCGCCTCTTATCCGTAGTGTACCACGTTTTTCCGTTGTTTGCAAGACTTTTCTCCACCCTTTCCACAAGTTAATATATCCCCCAAGGCCGAAAAAAATATAAAAAGCGGTTTTTACTTTTTCCGGCGACGCCTGGTCCGCGGGCGGGTCTCGCCCCGCTCCCATCCCGGCGCCAGGTACTTGATGTATTTAAAGGCGCCGTACATGTTCCGCTCGCTGACCTCCGCCAGCGGCGTGGCGCCGCGAGGGATATCCAAGGGAGTGTCCTCCGGGACCCGTGAGCATTCCGCCCGCGGCCGGACCAGGTTCTTCGACCCTGACCACAGGCGCTGCCCGATCGTGTCCCGCTGTTCCTTACACATATACTTGGCCAGCGTCTCGAAGTTCTTCTCTCGGTCGATCTGGATGCGCCTGATGTCCACCTGCCCACAGCCCCAGGCGGTCACCAGGTCCCGAAAATCGTCGCCGGTGGCGTTCAGCAGCACGTGGTGGTGCCAGCGCCCGTCCCCGTGCTTGCTTTCTGTGCAGTAGAGGTACTTCAGGACCCGCCCACGGCGGCCGCGGATCTTACGCAGGCGGCGGAAGAAGGCTTTTATCCGTTTTACCGCCTCCTGCCGGCTCCCTGGCAGATGCTCGTCGTCGTAGGTGAGGGTCACCCACAGATCCCGCCGGCCGAAGTTGGCAGCGATCCGAAGCTCAAGCTTCTGCCACGCATATTTGAGATTCATCCGCTGTTGGGCCAGGGAGCTGAGCTTCTGCCGCCCCGCCCGGACCTCCGGCGTGTCCCTGGGGTTCGGGGCCGGGTAGATGGTTTCCACCACCAGCGGCCCCGCCTCGATGATCTTCCTGAACTTTGCCACGGCCTGATTCCTCCTTTGAATCGGGCCGTGGGCTTATAGCCTCTCGCCTCAAGACTTTATGAAATATGTAGAGTTAGAGCGCTTCTCCCACCGCCGGAAGATCTCGCCCGCGCGGTGCGTCACCTGTGCCCGGAATGGGCACAACCTCGAGCACCGCCGAGACTCCCGCCAGCAGCTTTCCGGCGGCGGCGATCTGTTCCAATGAGGCCGCGTCCAGATGGATGAAGCACCCGCGAAAGCGGATATCCACCGTCAAAGGGCCCTCGGCGGTCTTCTCGGAGGGCGCCGGAGACTCATCCAGAGTGGGTACCTGTTCCGCCGGCGGAGCTGCCGGAGATACCGGGTCCTGTGCCGGCGGCTCCAGTGACACCGGCGTGAAGGCATCCAGCACCCCGTTTTTCGCTGCCGGCTGGAGAACCTCCGGGATCTCCACGGTTACCTCCGGCCGGGTCCCGCCGTTGTTTAGACAATGTCGATTCGGAGCAAGACCCGCCCTGAGACGCCAGGATCTCACGGCCGAAAGAGGGGCTCCGATCATGTCCGCAATCTCCAGGTCCGTCTTCCCCTCGGTGTGAAGCGCGAGGGCGCGCTCTTTGTCTACCACTGACTTTCTCGGCATTTCTTCTTTTACATCTCCTTCCATTTTTTTAACGGTGCAATCCTCTCCGGGCGGACACGGCCGCCGATGGCCGGTCGTCAGTAGATACCCGCAGATCGAGTTGCACCCCGCCCACTGCCGGAACACGCACCCGGCGCAAGCATCAATGCTCATTCTTCACGGCCTCGACTTCATGACTCAAAATGGCGCCAAGTTCATCATGGACGAGGATGCTAATTGCCACAGCTGCCACTTGCACCGCCTCGGTTCTCATACGTTCCCGGTTTCCGCGGCCAAAATTGAGCTCGTTAAGCTCTTTTGCAAGCTCGCCTACCTCTTCCGCCAAGATGGATGACCACTCACAGCAGGTATTGCGTTGGGGAAATCCCCACTTCTCATCCTGGGCATTGCGTTCCCTCTCAATCTGATGGATAGCGTTGGCTGTCGCACAGTTCTTCTCATACTCCGGGCCCTCACGGACCAGCCCTGGAAACAACCCACATCTTCCTCCTGGCATTTAAATTCCCTCCTTCCTGACCCCGTCGGCGCAGTACCAGTCGGGGTCGTGGTTGATAAACACAAGCCGCGCCCGCTCGATCCGGGCCAGCGTGCAGCTGACCGTCCCGTCCAGGGCACAATCCCGGCACCGGACCACCGGAGCCATGTCCGGCGCCGGCTTTCCCGGCCAGGTCCAGTTGCTTTGTCGGTGGCAGGAGGAGCACATACACGCGCCGCAGCTGTCGCACCGAACATCTTCCCCCGGCCCGTCCGGATACACACAAAGGGCAAATCCGGCGCCCACACACCCGTCACAGAGCCTGTGTGTTTTCGTTGCCTTACGCAGGATCCCCACCGCCAGGTCCCGCTCTCGTTTATAGCTCGCCATCGGCGACCTCCTCAGCAAATCTCACGCACTCTCCCGGTCTCACGCTGGGAAAAAGGGCGGTTCGGACCCTGTCGACGCGTCCTTCCGCGTATCCTTCCGCTGGGCGCCATCGCTGGGAATCTCGGTCCCACTCAGGCTTTTCCCTGGTGAGCATCACAAAGTCCTCGCCTGGGGCGAGCGCGGCAAATCGTGCGCCGGTCAACCGCAAAATGTCCCACTCCACTGCCGTCAGCTGCTCCGGCAAGCAGGCGCGGATAGTGGCATCCATTGTCTGTTGATTCATTTCCGGCCTCCTTTCCTGACCGTCGCGATGGAGGATCCGTCAGCGAAGGTGGGCGAAGAACAGAGCATTTTTGAAATCTCACGGGCAGTCTGATCCACCGCGATCTGACGTGGGCACCCGATATTCATGAGTGACTGGATGTGCCCGTGAATCAGAGATTCAATGGCCGCGAGCATCTCATTGTACTCCGCATTGCCCTCGAGCCGGACAGCACGCCGGCCGTTGACCGTCTCGTCGGTGATGACAAGCCTCATTTTCTCACCCTCCTCACTCGCGTCCTCAGTGGGCGCGCGACATAGGGGTCGACCTGTTCCGGCTGGAGGCCGGTGTCCTCGTATCTGGCGAGCTTCGCATAGAGCCGCGGGAGAAGGCAGTCTACACGAGGGCAGGCGTCGCCAAAACACCGATAGGTGCAGTCCCCAGCTATCCGACAGCAATCGTCGGGGGAGAGATCCTTCCAGCGCTTAGACGTCAGTCTTTCCATGCTCCACCTCCACGATTGTTCCACCGTTCATAATGAACCGGCGCTCGTACTCGTAAAAGTCGATGATGTCCTCCCACCCAGAGGCGAGATACCGGGAGAACAACTCCGCCTCCGTGACGGATTGGGGCTCGCTTTCCGGCATCTTAGCCGTCTCTGGCTTGGGGCCCGGGTCCTCGAACCGCCCTTTCTCAAGGATATCTCTGACCGCCGTCAGGTAGCCGAGAGTGAAGGGGTCCTCCGTTGTGATCGGCTGGCCGCACAGGGGGCAGCTGTCACCGCGTTTAAGTCTTGTCATGGGGTTCCTCCTTTTTCCTGGCCTCAAGATACGCCTCCAGCATACGGTCCAT